>NZ_WKDB01000029.1:0-78042 GCF_021606215.1 Pseudomonas sp. PA-5-4B
TATATAAGCAGCGTTTCAATAACCGCCCACCGCCGCCATTTCCCCACCCACAATTGCAACCCCCGAACTGCTGCCCAAACGCGTAGCCCCGGCCTCAATCATCTTCACCGCCGTCGGATAATCACGCACGCCACCGGAGGCCTTGACCCCAACCCCAGCGCCTACTGTCTTGCGCATCAGGGCCACGTCTTCAAGCGTGGCACCACTGCGGCTGAACCCGGTGGACGTCTTGACGAACGCCACGCCCAAATCCCGGCAGATTTCGCAGGCCTGGATCTTTTGTTCGTCGCTGAGCAGGCAGGTTTCCAGGATTACCTTCAATGGCACGGCGCCGCAGGCTTTATGCACCATGGCTATGTCTTCGCGCACGGCCTCAAGCAGGCCTTCCTTCAGCCAGCCGATATTGAGCACCATGTCGATCTCCCCTGCCCCGGCGGCTATCGCCCGTTCGGCTTCGAAGGCCTTGGTGTCGCTCAGGCCGGCGCCCAATGGGAAGCCCACCACCGCACAGATCACCACGCGATCGTCGGTCAGGCAGGACGCGGCGTAAGGCACCTGCCCCGAGTTCAGGCATACGGAATAAAAGCCGTGCGCCTGTGCTTCTTCGCACAAGGTGCGAATCTGTTCACGGGTGGCATCGGGGGCCAGCAAGGTGTGATCGATGTACTTGGCCAATGCTGCGGGTTGAAGCGTATTCATATAACGTGCCCTTGCCTGTATGTTGCCAATGGTGGTGTGCCGCGTGTTGCGGTGCTCACATTAAGCGTTACAATATTCACAATTAATGTTACTTAGTTAACACAAACAATCAAGCCCTGGAATGCCCGTGGACAGTAAAAAAGCCGAGCGACTCAAGCTTATCCAGCAAGCCCTGCAGGACCAGAGCGCCATTCACCTGCGGGAAATGGCGGCGCTGCTGGATGTTTCCGAGATGACCCTGCGCCGCGACCTCAGCCACTTCAGCGAGCATTTGCGCCTGCTCGGTGGCTACATCACACGGGTCGGCAGTGAGGCCGGTGATTACCGGGTCGCCGACCAAGGCACGCGTCACGTCGAAGAAAAACGCCGCATCGGCAAACTCGCTGCGCGGTTGATACAGCCCGGCGACACGGTATTTTTTGACTGCGGTACCACCTCGCCGTTTGTGATTGATTTCATCCCCGACGAGTTGGAGTTCACCGCGGTGTGCAGCTCGTTGAACGTGTTGCTCAAGCTGCAGAACAAGCCCAACTGCCATATCGTGCTGTGCGGCGGCACCTTTCACCGCAAGAACCAGGTGTTTGAAAGCAGCGCCGAAAGCAGCATTCTCGACAGCGTGCGCCTCACGTGGGCCTTTGTGACGGCGGCGGGCGTCAGCCAGGAATTTGGCGTGACCTGCTTCAACTTCAATGAAGTCGAGGTCAAGCAAAAGGTCCTGCGCCAAGCCCAGCAGCGCGTGCTGCTGGCGGACTTCAGCAAGTTCGACACGGTGCGCACTGCGCACTTTGCCAGCCTTGCAGACTTTCAATACGTGGTCAGCGACAAGAAAATCCCCCAAGCGTACAAAGAAGCCATCCAGGCCAGCGGCGCGCAATTGCTGGTTTAACCCAGCAACGTTTGGCGCTCCCGCGCATTCAAGTAGCCGGTGGTCACGCTGAACGAAGCGCTGGCCCCGGCCGCCAGCACACGCACATGACCTTTGGCTTTTTCGGCGTTATAACCTTCGGGTTCACAGGTTGACGGCAGTACGAACGCCGCCACTTGCTGGTCCGGTGAGTGCAGGATCCAGCGTGCGGCGTGCTCGAACTCCTTGGGGCGATAACGGGTGTAAAACGCCGCACCATTCGGGTGGTCCAGCAGAAAATGTGCATGGCCGCTGGCGTCTGTGCCCACGTCGTCGAAGAAAAACACGATTTCAGGGTCGTACAACGCCGGTGTGTCGAGACACGCCAACTGCGCCGGATGCTCGGCCAGTTGCGCCATATAGGCGCTCCAGTCCGGCGTGGGCTTGACGTGGTCCGGCACGCTGGTGCGCAGGCGCAGGCGCTGCATGCCCAGCGGCTCGACAAACCGCGCGCCGGCCACATAGGCGTAGTTCATATGGGCCATGTACATCAGTTCCATGGGCTTGCCGGCCAGGTTGGTGACGTCCATATCGATATCGAACAGGGCTGAATCCGCGCGCAGTGTCACGCTTGGGGTTGCCCTGTAGCGATCGCCAAAGCCCTTGGCATATTGGTAAGTGCCACCCAGGCGCAGGACGCCCTCGCCTATTTCCAGCCAAGCTGTGTCCATGGGCGCGCAGGGCATTTCGCCGTGCAAGGCATGGGTGTCATCCGGCGCCGGGCAACCGTTGCGCAGCAGGCCACTGTGAAACATAAAGCAGCCATAAGTATCAATGACGGTCGGGCTGGGCCTTGGCTGCTCGAACAGGTTGGTCATGGTCAGGTCGCAGCCGTCGAACACCGCCGACCAGATCATCTGCCCTTGATAAGGCAACACCACCAGGCGTCCACGGCTGTTCTCCAGGCCCACGGCCAGCACGCCGGACGGGTAAACCCAGGCGCTGACCTTGAAGTCTTCGGACTGTAGCAAGACCTTTTCCTGCTCGCTGAACAGCACCGGATACAACGGGATACGCGTGTTCATGAGGCCACCGCCGCCGCACCCGACGGCACGCTGTCCGACTGGCGCATGCACTTGAGCGCATACATCACGATCACGATAAAGCACAGCAACGGCACACTGTAGGCCAACTGCATGTTGCCACCGCTGGCGTCAGACAACAGGCCCTGGAAGATCGGAATCACCCCGCCACCGACGATGCTCATCACCAGTAATGAACCGCCGACACCGGTGTCCTCACCCAGGCCATCGATGGTCAGGCCGTAGATGGTTGGCCAGCACGGGCCGAGAAAAATGCTCACGCCAACTGCCGCATATACCGCGGAAATGTTCGGCACCAGGATGGTGTAGGCCAGCAGCACAATGCACAGCACGCCATAAATCGCCAATACCCGGGCCGGGTGCAGGCGGCGCATCAGCAGGTTGGCGATCATCTTGCCGACAAAGTAGGCGGCAAACGTGGTCAGCAAAAACCATGAAGCGCTGCGCTCATTCATGCCGCCCATCTGCATGGCCAGGCGAATGGTGAAACTCCATACGCCGACTTGCGCACCCACATACAGAAACTGCGCGAGTACACCAAAGGTAAAACGCGGGTTGCGCCACAGGCGGCCCAGGCTTTGGCGCAGGCTGCCGGATTTATTGTCGACGGGGTTATTGCCCTTGCAGGCCGGAAACCGGGTAATGGCGATCAGGATGAACATCAGCACCAGTACGGCGATCATCCATTTGTAGGGCAACAGCGTGGACTGGATCATCTGCAACTGCTGCACCGCCGCCTCGGAGGCGCTCATCTGCGTCAGTTGCTCGGTGGTGGCATCGGTGTCCTTGAACATCACAAAGCTGCCCACGTACACCCCGGCCATGGCGCCGAACGGGTGAAAGGTTTGCGAGATATTCAAGCGCCGCGTCCCGGTTTCCCGTGGACCCATCAGGGTTGAATAGGTATTGCACGCTGTTTCCAGGAACGACAGACCGGCGGCAATCACAAACAGGGCCAGCAGGAACATGCCGTACTTGGCGGTGGACGCCGCAGGAAAAAACAACAGGCAGCCCAGCATGTACAGCAACAGGCCGATCAGAATGGTGCTTTTGTAGCTTAAGCGGCGCACCACCATCGCGGCCGGAATCGCCACGAAAAAGTACCCCAGGTAAAACGCCGACTGCACAAAGGCGGTTTGGAAATCGCTGAGCAGGAAGGCTTTCTTGAAGTGCGCGATCAGCACGTCGTTCATGCTCGCCGCTGCAGCCCACAATGCAAAAATGCTGCACAGCAGGATAAACGCGAACCAGGGCGTGCGGTTCAGATAGAAGCCATCGGGTGTCTGTTGCAGCGCAGGTTTGTTCATTATTGTTCTCCGGGCTGGGTTGAGAGTCTTACCGCTGTTGCTGGAAACGGGCGAACGCTTCGGCGTCGGGATAGGAGGTCTGTGTACCCAGCTCTGTGACCGAACAGGCGGAATACGCCACCGCTTGCTCCATGGCCTGGCGAATAGCGCCGTCGCGGCTCCAGTGCTGGATGAAACAACCGATAAACGCATCACCGGCGCCAGTAGTGTCGCGGGCCACCACCCGCTGGCCGGGCACCTGGAACTCGCCCTCCGCGCCCACGTACAGCGCGCCGTGCTCGCCAAGGGTCACGATCACGTGGCGAATGCCGCTGGCCACCAACGTACGCGCGGCGCTGCGGGCCGAGTCCGGCGAGTCCACGACGCGACCGGTGATCAACGCCAGTTCCGATTCGTTGGGAATCAGGAAATCCAACTGCGCCAGGTGCTCGGCACTCAAGTCGGCCAGGGCCGGCGCCGGGTTGAGCAGCACCGTAATGCCATGGCGGCGGGCAAATTCGATGGCGTAGTAGACCGTGTCCAGGTTGATCTCCAGTTGCAGCACGATCAGCGTGCATTCACGCAGGTCGGCAGCGGCCGTCTCGATGTCCGCTGGCAACAAATGCGCATTGGCACCTTTGACGATCAAAATGCTGTTATGGGAATCGGCCCGCACAAAAATCGGCGCCACGCCGCTGGAGACGCCCGGCACACGCTGCACGTAACGGGTGTCGATACCAAAACGCTGGAAGTTGGCCAGGGTGTTGTCGGCGAACATGTCATCACCGACTTTACTCAGCATCAGCACCTGCGCGCCAAGCTTGGCCGCCGCCACCGCCTGGTTGGCGCCTTTGCCGCCACACCCCAGGGCAAAGCCCGGCGCTTCCAGGGTTTCGCCCTGGTCCGGCATGCGGTCGATGTAGGTAATCAAATCCACCATGTTGCTGCCGATGACTGCGATCTTACCCATTGCTATCTCACCTTGTTGCGGCACGACCAGGCGGGTCGTAGCGCTCTTGTTTTGTTATTTAAATAACATTAAGTGTGATTATTCAATCTTTATTTTATGAAGATCAGTCAAGCCGCAGGAAAATGTAGCGTCTGTGTAAGCATCATCTTGTGTGCCCAGGTACAGCTCACTAAGCTGGCCGATCTTTTGCTGTGACCCGGAACCCCCATGTCTCGAAGTATTGCCCACCTCGCCTTGTTGCTCGGGTTGATCACCGCCATCGGCCCTTTCGCCATCGACAGCTATCTGCCTGCGCTACCCACCCTGGGTGCCAGCCTGCAGGCGTCGCCGGCGGCCGTGCAGATGAGCTTGACGGTGTTCTTCATGATCATTGGCGTGTGCCAGTTGTTTTACGGGCCGATCAGCGATGTGTACGGTCGCAAGCCGCCGATTTACGCGGGCCTGGCGATTTTTGCGGTGGCCAGCGTCGGCTGTGCGCTGGCGCCGACGATTGAAGTGCTGATTGGTTTTCGTGCCCTGCAAGCCTTTGGCGCATGCGCCGGCATGGTGATCCCGCGGGCGGTGGTGCGTGACCTGTACACCGGCCACGAAGCCGCACGGTTGATGGCCCTGCTGATGCTGGTGATGAGTGTTTCGCCGATCCTCGCGCCCTTGGCCGGCAGCGTGGTGATTTCACTCTGGAGCTGGCGTGAAGTGTTCGTGGTGCTCGCAGTGGTTTCGCTGTTGTGCCTGGTGATGACCTTTGTGCAACTGCCCGAAACCCATCCTGCCGAACGCCGCCTGGGCAAGACCCTGGGCAGTGCGATCGGCAGCTACGGCGCCTTGCTGCGCGACCCGGTATTCACCGGCCTGTCGGTGGTGTGCGGGTTTGGCTTGGCGACGTTCTTTGTGTTTATCGGCAGCGCGCCGTTCGTGTACATCGAGTATTTCGGCCTGACGCCTACGCAATTCAGCCTGTGTTTTGCAGTAAACGCCGCGTCCTTCTTCGCCATGAGCCAACTGACCGCACGCCTGAGCGCGCGTTTTGGCCTGGCGCCGCTGATTCGCGGGTCGGTGATCGGCGTGGCGGTGGTTATGAGCGCGCTGGCCGTCACCACCTTGTGGAGTGACAACCTCGCCTTGATGATGGCACTGCTGTTTATCGGCTTCGGTTTTCTCGGCCTGTTATTGCCAGCCGCGGGGGTGTTGTCCATGGAAGATCACGGCGCAGTGGCAGGTTCTGCCTCGGCGCTGCTCGGTGCTATCCAGATGATCACGGCGGCCGTGTCCATGACGCTGGTTGGCGTGTTTGCCGACCATACGCCTGCGCCCATGCTGGTCGGCATCGCGCTGTGTGCGGTGGCGGCGATGCTGGTGACCTTATGGACCCTGCGTCGTTTGCCGGCTCACCTGGCGCGTGATTGACGCCATCCGTCGGGGGCGTAGCCCATCCATTACAACTATCGCGGGCGGCAAAACACCTAACTCCATAGCACCTTTGACGTTCTATGGAGTTAGACATGACTGACTACCCTCGCCCACCCTTCGCGCCCCAAGCCCAGTCCGTACCGGGCACCCAGAAGAAAATGGACCCGTACCCCGACTGCGGCGAGAAGAGCTACAAAGGCTCCGGCCGGTTGGCCAACAAGATCGCCCTGATCACCGGCGCCGACAGCGGTATCGGCCGCGCGGTGGCGATCGCCTTTGCCCGTGAGGGCGCCGACGTAGCCATCGCGTACCTGGATGAGCATGAAGACGCCCAGGAAACCGCACGCTGGGTCGAAGAAGCGGGCCGTCAATGCCTGTTGTTGCCGGGCGATATCGCGCAAAAAACCAACTGCCAGGCGCTGGTGGACAAGACCGTCGAGCAGTTTGGCCGCATCGATGTGCTGGTCAACAACGCCGCGTTCCAGATGACCCACGAAACCCTCGAAGAGATCGAGGATGAAGAATGGGTCAAGACCTTCGATATCAACATCACCGCGATGTTTCGGATCTGCAAGGCGGCCCTGCCGCATATGAAAGCCGGCAGCTCGATCATCAACACCAGTTCGGTCAATTCCGATATGCCCAAGCCAACCCTGTTGGCCTACGCCGCCACCAAAGGCGCGATTGCCAACTTCACCGGTGGCCTGGCGCAGTTGCTGGGTGACAAGGGTATTCGCGTCAACAGCGTGGCACCAGGGCCGATCTGGACGCCGCTGATTGTAGCGACCATGCCCGACAAGGATGTGCAGAGCTTTGGCAGCGAAACACCGCTCGGGCGGCCAGGCCAGCCTGTAGAGGTGGCACCGATCTATGTGCTGCTGGCCTCGGACGAAGCCAGCTATATCTCCGGCTCACGGTACGCGGTCACTGGCGGCAAACCGATTCTCTAAACCTCACATAGCCCTAATGTGGGAGCGGGCTTGCCCGCGATTGCGGTGTATCAGGCAGTCAATCTGTCACTGACACACCGCAATCGCGAGCAAGCTCGCTCCCACAGTTTTAATCAGTGTCTGACCTGGAAACTACAAATCAAACCTGTCCACCGCCCGGCGCCGCTCGTTGTCATCGCGCACGTCATAACTGGCGGTGGTCTGGATATTGGTGTGATGCGCCAGTTTCTGCGCAATCGACAGGTCGTGTTCTTCAATCACCCGCGTGATGAACGAGCGTCGGAAGTCATGGGGCATGATCTTCACGCCCACCTGCTCACCGCGTTGACGGGCGATGTAGTAAATCGCGTGCTTGGTGATGCGTTCACGGGTGATATGGCTGCCACGGCGAATACGATTGAACAGGAAGCTATCGTCCTGCTCACCTTCCTTGAGCTGCTCGCGACGAAACGCCAGCCAGGCCTGCAATTTGTCGAACGCCCAGGCTGGGGCGTACTTGATCAGTTCTTTGTTGCCTTTGCCAATCACACGCAAGCTGCGTTCATCGAAGTTGATCTGCGCCAGGTCCAGGTTGACCGACTCCGACTTGCGCATGCCTGAACCATACAAAATGCCGATCACGGCGGCATCCCGCAGGCCTTGAGGGCGTGGGTCGGCGGCACAGACTTCCATCATTTCGCGGATCAGGGTGCGGCGCAGGTTACGGCCCTGGCTGAGGCGTGTGCCCGGCGTGGCCTTGACCGAGCGCATCTTCAACAGGTGGTCCTGGCTGATCAGGCTCATTCGCCAGGCCTCGTTCATCACCCCGCGTACCGCATTCACATACAGCGAAGAAGTGTTCGGCGCGCAGCCGTCCTCGCGCAATGCGCCGACCAGCGCAATCACCTGTTCGGGTTGCAGCAGGTGCCAGTCGATCTCTTCCAGGTTGATATCTTCATAGCCCAGGCGGTCGGCGGCATCTTGCAGCACGTAGCGCATGGTCAGTTGGCTGGAGGGCGCCAAGCGGGTGAGGTAAAGGGTCAGTGGGTTGCGGATAGACTCAGTCAAGGTAGATCAGCCTTTGGATTAAATACCTCATTCAAGCCTTTGTTTAATCGAGGTATTTAGTGAATTGGCGGAGGTCGAGTCTAACTCAGGACCGGGCTTGGCACCAAATCACGGCACAACATCACGGCGCCGATTCGTCGTCCTCGGTCGGGTTTTCAGCCTGAGGTTGCGCCTGGGATTGGCTCCAGTCGGCATCCTGTTTGTGCATCAGTGCAAACCAGTGCTGACGCATGAACGCCAGGTAGCTGTCCGGCGCTTTGGCAAAGTCGCTTTCATCGCCATAACAGCCCGGCAGCGGCAACTCGGTGCCCTGCTCCTTGTACTGGCTGACCAGTGCCTGCTGTGCGGCAACGCTGCAGTCAGTAGGCAGCGGCATACCTCGCAGGGCACCGGCATCCTCGTCCCACCAGCTTGCACCGACGCGATCGACACCGCGCAGGCGGTACTTCTGGGACTTGCCGACATGCATGATCAGCTTGAACTCACGCGGGCTGACATCGCTGGTGCAGGTGCGCGAGTAACCCACCGTGGCCTGGGTAATGCCATCGCCGGCAAGGTCAGTGACCTTGGTTGCCGCCATATCAAAACGCAGCCCTGCATCGAATTCGCAATGCTGCACATCGTCATAGAGCATCCAGACACGCTTGGGGCGGTCGCCGCCGAGCAAATACTGGGCCGCGTAGACAAATGCCGACTGGGTACCGTCGTCATCACGCTCGCTGACTTGCTCGGCGAGTACCAGCAAGTTCTTGCCTTGGTGGTCGTCCCAGGTATAGGCCGCGACCTGTTTGCCGCGCACTTCCACGCCGTCCGGCACCTGCTCGATGCTGGTAAGCGCCACGCCATCGTCGGCTCGAACGGTGGTGACACAGGCCACCACCATCAACAAGCCCATCAATGCAGGCCGCAACTGGCCGTGCAAAATCCGCACACTATTCATCCGAGTACCCTGGCAAGAGATGGCTTACTTTACCGGCACTTGAGGGCCATTGCAGAGAAGTTTGTTGAATTACCTTGCGCGCCTGCGCAGCGGTGCAGAATCCGTCGCGGTTTTGCCTGCAGAACCAATCCCCAGGCGCTTCAGCGGTTTAGCTGAACCCTACCTGTCTACCTGTCAAATAAACGAGTTTTTCATCCGCCTTTCATATTCGTTCAACAATTTTCCGCTTAATCTTGACCGCAGGACTTGAGAACGAACCGCGTCTTCCCCGACTAACCTGTTGATTACGCTTTACCTTTCATAGTTTTCGTCTTTACTCTGCTAGCCCATGGAAGAAACCGTTGCCCGTCCTCAGGAAAGTCGAACGAATGCCGCACACCCACGCTACATTTAATCGGCCGGCGTTGTTGCCGACTGATTACTGCTGTTTTCACGCTCCAATTGTTCTAGCCCCGAGGTCATGAATCTTTGAAACCCTACCCTATTCATTGCGTGTCGATCGTTATCCCGGTCTACAACGAACAAGAGAGCCTGCCTGAATTGCTGCGTCGCACGACTGCAGCTTGCAAGCAATTGGCTTACGAATACGAAATCATCCTGGTGGATGACGGTAGCCGCGACAACTCGGCCCAATTGCTGGAAGACGCTGCCGCAGAAGACGGCAGCAACGTAGTGGCGGTGATCCTCAACCGCAACTATGGCCAGCATGCCGCGATCATGGCCGGCTTCGAGCAGTGCCGTGGCGAGGTGGTCATCACCCTTGACGCCGACCTGCAGAACCCGCCCGAAGAAATCCCGCGGCTGGTCGAGCAAGCCGCCCTGGGCTACGACGTCGTCGCCACTGTGCGTAACAACCGTCAGGATTCGGCCTTCCGCCGCTGGCCTTCGCGCCTGATCAACCTGGCCGTGCAACGCTCCACCGGCGTGGCCATGACCGATTACGGCTGCATGTTGCGTGCTTACCGACGCACCATCGTCGACGCGATGCTGGCCTGCCGCGAGCGCAGCACCTTTATTCCGATTCTGGCCAACGGCTTTGCCCGGCACACCACCGAGATCCTGGTGCACCACGCCGAGCGTGAGCATGGCGAGTCCAAATACAGCGCCATGCGCCTGATCAGCCTGATGTTCGACCTGCTGACCTGCATGACCACCACCCCGCTGCGTCTGCTGAGCATCGTCGGCTTCAGCCTCGCGGCACTGGGCATGCTGTTTGCCTTTGCGCTGGTGTTCCTGCGCTTGGTCTTCGGCGCCGAATGGGCCGGTTCAGGCATGTTCGTGCTGTTCGCGGTGCTGTTTGTGTTCACCGGCGGCCAATTCATCGGCATGGGCCTCTTGGGTGAATACCTGGGCCGCATGTACAGTGACGTGCGTGCCCGTCCACGGTTCTTTATTGAAAAGGTGCTGCGTAACCAACCCGCAGAGCCGGCTCCGGTCGTCGTGGTCGACGGCCTTACAACTTCCCACTCTCCTACTTCTCCTTCCGATCAGGTTTCGTCATGAATTCAAAAGCTGTTGTCTTCGCTTACCACGATATTGGCTGTGCAGGTATTGAAGCCCTGCTGACCGCCGGCTACGACATTGCTGCCGTGTTCACCCATGCCGACGACCCCAAGGAAAACAATTTCTACGGCTCCGTCGCCCAACTCTGCGCCCGCAACGGCATCCCGGTACATGCTCCGGAAGACGCCAACCACCCGCTGTGGATTGAGCGTATTGCCAAGCTGAACCCGGATTTCATCTTCTCGTTCTACTACCGCAACCTGCTGAGCGAAGCCCTGCTGGCCACTGCCAAAAAAGGCGCGTTCAACCTGCACGGTTCCTTGCTGCCTAAATACCGTGGCCGCGCTCCGGCCAACTGGGTGCTGGTCAACGGTGAAACCGAAACCGGCGTCACCCTGCACCGCATGGTCAAGCGTGCCGATGCCGGCGCGATCCTGGCCCAGCAAAAAGTCATTATCGACCGCACCGACACCGGCCTGACCCTGCACGCCAAACTGCGTGATGCGGCCACCAACTTGCTGCGTGATGCCCTGCCACAGCTGGCCCAAGGCAAATTGGCCGAAACGGCCCAGAACGAAAGCCAGGCCACCTACTTCGGTCGCCGCACTGCCGCTGACGGCAAGCTGGACTGGAAAAAACCGGCTGAAGAGCTGTTCAACCTGGTTCGTGCCGTGACCCAACCGTACCCAGGCGCATTCTGCGCTGTCGGCGAGCACAAACTTATCGTTTGGCAAGCTGAAGTGGTCAAGGGCAACGAAGGCCTGGCGCCAGGCCGTGTGATCAGCGTCAACCCGCTGCGCATCGCCTGCGGTGAAGATTCCCTGGTGGTCAAGTTCGGCCAGCGCAACGAAAACGGCCTGTACCTGGCCGGCCCTTCCCTGGCTGACGAACTGGGCCTGGTCGACGGTTCCGTGCTGCGCGGCGCCGAGTCCGGCCGCAAGCCACGTCGCACTCGTGTACTGATCCTGGGTGTGAACGGCTTTATCGGTAACCACCTGTCCGAGCGCCTGCTGCGTGACGACCGTTATGAAATCTACGGCCTGGACATCGGTTCCGACGCCATTGAGCGCCTGCGCAGCCACCCGAACTTCCACTACGTGGAAGGCGACATCAGCATCCACTCCGAGTGGATCGAGTACCACATCAAGAAGTGCGACGTGGTCCTGCCGCTGGTGGCCATCGCTACGCCAATCGAATACACCCGTAACCCGCTGCGCGTATTCGAACTCGACTTCGAAGAGAACCTGAAACTGGTTCGCTACTGCGTCAAGTACAACAAGCGCGTGATCTTCCCGTCGACCTCCGAAGTCTATGGCATGTGCCAGGACCAGTACTTCGACGAAGACACCTCCAATCTGGTGGTTGGCCCGGTCAACAAGCAGCGCTGGATCTACTCGGTCTCCAAGCAACTGCTGGACCGCGTGATCTGGGCTTACGGCGACAAGGGCCTGAACTTCACCCTGTTCCGTCCGTTCAACTGGATGGGCCCGCGCCTTGACCGTCTGGACTCGGCACGTATCGGCAGCTCCCGTGCCATCACCCAGCTGATCCTGAACCTGGTGGAAGGTACCCCGATCCGCCTGTTCGACGGTGGTGAGCAGAAGCGTTGCTTCACCGACATCGCCGACGGCATCGAAGCACTGGCACGCATCATTGATAACGACAACGATATCTGCAACGGCCAGATCATCAACATCGGCAACCCGGAAAACGAAGCCAGCATCCGTCAGCTGGGCGAAGAACTGCTGCGTCAGTTCGAAGCTCACCCGCTGCGCAGCAACTTCCCTCCGTTCGCCGGTTTCCGCGACGTAGAAAGCAAGGCGTTCTACGGTACCGGTTACCAGGACGTGGCGCACCGCAAGCCAAGCATCGAAAACGCCAAGCGCCTGTTGAACTGGGAGCCAACCGTTGAGATGAGCGAAACCATCGGCAACACGTTGGACTTCTTCCTCAAAGAAGCCATGCTCGAAATCGCGGACAAGAAGTAATGCAGGCAGGCTTGCGAATCGACGTCGACACCTACCGTGGCACCCGTGAGGGCGTGCCGCGGTTGCTCGAATCCCTGGATGAAGCCGGGGTAAAAGCGACGTTCTTCTTCAGCGTCGGGCCGGACAACATGGGGCGCCACTTGTGGCGCCTTATCCGCCCGCAATTTCTGTGGAAGATGCTGCGTTCCAATGCTGCCGGCCTCTATGGCTGGGACATCTTGCTGGCCGGCACCGCCTGGCCAGGCAAGCCGATCGGCCGTGACCTGGGGCACTTGATGCGCCAGGCCAAGGCCGCCGGCCATGAAGTCGGCCTGCACGCATGGGACCATCACGGCTGGCAAGCCAACACCGGGCGCTGGAGCGACGCACAGCTGGTCGAGCAGATCCGTCGAGGCGTGGACACCCTGAGCGACATCCTGGGTGAGCGCATCGACTGTTCCGCAGCCGCCGGCTGGCGTGCCGATGAGCGCGTGGTGCAAGCCAAGCAAGGTTTCAACTTTCGCTACAACAGTGATTGCCGGGGCACCAGCCTGTTTCGACCAACCCTGGCCGATGGCAGTGCGGGCACCCCACAAATTCCGGTAGACCTGCCGACCTTCGACGAAGTCGTCGGGCCGGTGGTGGCTGCCAAAGATTTCAACGGCTTCATTCTTGACCGGTTCGCCGAGTCGAAGCTGAACGTCTATACGATCCACGCAGAAGTAGAAGGGATTCTGATGGCTGAAGATTTTCGCCAACTGCTCGCCCAGGCCGGGCAGCGCGGCATTGACTTCAAACCCTTGGGCGACCTGTTGCCCGCGGATGTGACCACCCTGCCCCAGCAACAGCTGGTACGCGGCGCGCTCAGCGGCCGCGAGGGTTGGCTCGGAGTACAGCAGGCATGATCCGGCGCTGGGCATTGCCCCTGCTCCTGTTGGCGTTTGCTGTGTTCTACCTGTTGCCACTGGCCAGCCATGGCCTGTGGATCCCGGATGAAACCCGTTACGCGCAGATCAGCCAGGAAATGCTGCTGACCGGCAAATGGGCCTCGCCGCACTTCATGGGTATCCGTTACTTCGAAAAACCCGCTGCCGGCTACTGGATGATCGCGCTGGGCCAGGCGATTTTCGGGCAGAACCTGTTCGGCGTGCGCTTTGCGTCGGCCTTGAGCACCGGGCTGAGCATCCTGCTGGTCTATCTGGTCTCGCGCCGGCTGTGGAACAACCCGCAAAAAAGCCTGGTCAGCAGCGTGCTGTACATGAGCTTTGTCAGCGTGGCGCTGCTTGGTGGTTACGCCAACCTGGACCCGCAGTTCACCTTCTGGGTCAACCTCACCGGCGTTGCGCTGTGGTTCTGCTTCGACAGCACCACGCGCAACGGCCGCTTGGGGTCTTGGGCCTTGCTCGGCTTTGCCTGCGGCATGGGCTTCATGACCAAAGGATTTCTTGCCTGGCTGCTGCCAGTGTTGATCGCCCTGCCCTACGCTATTTGGCAGAAACGCTTTCGTGAATTGCTTGGCTATGGTGTGGTCGCTGTGGCCGTCGCAATTATCGTCAGCCTGCCGTGGGCACTCGCCGTGCACCTGCAAGAGCCGGACTACTGGAACTTCTTCTTCTGGCATGAGCACATCCAACGCTTTGCCGGCGATGACGCCCAGCATGCCGAGCCGTTCTGGTTCTACCTGCCGCTGATGGTTGCGTTCTCGTTGCCATGGATCGCCCTGCTGCCGTCCACGGTCAAACAGGCCTGGCTGGAAAAGCGCCTGCCCAAGACCGCGTTCCTGCTGCTGTGGCTGTTGATGCCTCTGGCGTTCTTCAGTTTGGCCAAAGGCAAGCTGCCGTCCTATGTCATGCCGTGCCTGCTGCCCTTGGCCCTGCTGATGGGGTCGACGCTCAGCGACAAGTTGGCCAAGGGCCATGGCCGCGCCTTGCGCATCAACGGCTGGTTGAACCTGGCTATCGGAATCGTGGCGTTGCTGGCCATCAGTTGGTTCCAATTGAAAAAACCGGTGTATGAGCCGGGTCAGGAGACTTTCAGCCTGGTGCTGGTGTTTACGTTCCTGTTCGGCTGGATCGTGGTCAACCTGCTGCAAGCTGCACGCCCATTGAAGCTATGGGCTGCGCCGGCCATCGGCAGTTGGTTGCTGGTGGCCCTGGTGCCGGCTGCCCTTCCGCATTCGGTGGTTTATAACAAGACCCCGGACCAGTTCATCATCGACCATTTGCCCGAACTGCAACCCACCGCGGCACTGCTCAGCAATGACCTTGGCGCTGCCTCGGCGCTGTCGTGGCGCCTGGGCCGCCCGGAGGTTGCGCTGTACAACACGGTCGGTGAAGTGAAGTACGGCATTGCCTATCCAGACACTGCCTATCGCAAGATCGGCACCGCCGACGTCCAGCAATGGATGAGCGAGGCGCGTAAAAAAGGCTCGGTTGGCGTCGTCATGCGGGTCAAGGGCGACGATGAAGTGGCCGAAGTGAACCTGCTGCCCCAAGACGGCAAGCGCTATGAGCAAGGCAATATCGTCATCCTGATCTTCCCACAGGCTGCGCAATGATCACCTTGCTTCTCCTGTTGAGCGCCTGTCTGCTCACCTGCATGGGCCAGGTTTCGCAAAAGTTTGCGGTAGAAAGCTGGCGTGACCAGCCCGACGGTTGGGCGCCGAAACTGCGCTCGCCGTGGCTGTGGTCGGCGCTGGTGTGCCTGGGCCTTGGCCTGCTGGTATGGCTGCTGGTGTTGCAGCGCCTGGAAGTCGGCATCGCCTACCCCATGCTCAGCCTCAATTTTGTGCTGGTGACACTGATGGCGCGGTTTGTCTTCCATGAGCAGATCGATGGCCGTCATTGGCTGGGTGTCGCGCTGGTGATTGGCGGCGTTGTGCTGCTAGGGCGTCACGTATGAGCCGCACACAAGGGTTTGCCCTGGCCTTGGGCAGTGTTGGCCTGGTCAGTGCTGCTCAATTGGGCATGCGCTGGAGCATGACGCGCCTGCCGTTGCCCACTGAGTGGCTCAATGCGTTTAACAGTCAATCGATTGATCTTGGCGCCCTGGGCGTGGTGATCCTGGCGATCATCGCCTATGCGCTGTCGATGCTGTGCTGGCTCGGCGCGCTCAAGCACTTGCCCCTGGGCCGCGCCTATTCGCTGCTAAGCATCAGCTACGCGCTGGTGTACCTGCTGGCGGCCAGCCTGCCGGTGTTCAACGAACATTTTTCGCTTTCAAAAACCCTGGGGGTGGCCTTGGTCATTCTCGGTGTTCTGGTTATTAACTCTCGTCGTGCTAGCGTTGCAAGCCCCAGGAATGCCCCATGAAAATCAGTGTATTTGGTAGCGGTTACGTCGGTCTGGTACAGGCCACCGTATTGGCCGAAGTCGGTCACGATGTGATCTGCATGGACGTGGACAAGAGCAAAGTCGAGTCGCTGCAAAAAGGCCACGTGACCATCTTCGAGCCAGGCCTGGCTGCGATGGTCAAGGAAAACCTGGAAAGCGGGCGCCTGCACTTTACCTATGATGAAAAACTCGCCGTAGAGCACGGTGAGGTGCTGTTTATCGCCGTGGGCACGCCGTCGGACGAAGACGGCTCGGCCGACCTCAAGTACGTGCTTTCGGTGGGCGATGCCGTATCCCGCCATCGCGTGGAACCGGTGATCCTGGTGGAAAAATCCACCGTGCCGGTCGGTACGGGCGACACCCTGCGTGCCCATATCGAAAAAAACCTGCACATTGCCGGTCGCCACCTGGAGTTCGATATCGTCTCCAACCCCGAATTCCTCAAGGAAGGCTCGGCCGTTGCCGACTGCCGCCGCCCGGACCGCATCATCATCGGCTGTGAACGCGAAGAAGTGCGCGAAGTGATGCGTGATTTGTACGCGCCGTTCAACCGCAACCATGACCGCATCATCTTCATGGACCTGCGCAGCGCCGAACTGACCAAGTACGCCGCCAACTGCATGCTGGCCACCAAGATCAGCTTCATCAACCAGATCGCCGAGTTGGCCGAACACTTGGGCGCCGACATCGAAGCCGTGCGTTTGGGCATTGGCGCCGACTCACGCATCGGCTACCACTTTATCTACCCGGGCTGCGGCTACGGCGGTTCGTGCTTCCCCAAAGACATGCGCGCCCTGATCCACAGCGCCAAGGAAGCCAACTGCTCCAGCGACCTGCTCGAAGCGGTCGAAGCGATCAACCAGCGCCAGAAGAGCAAGCTGTTCGAGCGTATCAATGCGTATTTCAAAGGCGAACTGCAAGGCAAGACCTTCGCCTTGTGGGGCCTGGCCTTCAAGCCCAACACCGATGACATGCGCGATGCCCCAAGCCGCGTGCTGATGGAAGCCCTGTGGGCGGCCGGCGCCAATGTCCGTGCGTTCGACCCCGAAGCCATGCAGGAAACCCAGCGCATCTATGGTGACGAGTCGCGTCTGACCCTGCTGGGCACGCCGGAATCGGCCTTGAGCGGCGCCGATGCGTTGATCGTGTGCACCGAGTGGCAGCAATTCAAGGCGCCGGATTTCGAACTGATCCACGCCCGCCTGAAAAACCCGGTGATCTTCGACGGTCGGAACCTGTACGACGGCGAGCGCCTGGCGCGCAAGGGCTTCAAATATTTCCCGATGGGCCGTGGCGACTCCTGCGAGCTGCCGATTCCACAGCAAAACTGGGTAGCGCCAGCCAAGGAAGACTAAAGACGTGAACAAAGCTCAATCGCCGCTGCTTACAGCAACGATCCGCAATCAGTCGCTGGGGCTCGGGCTCCTGGCGCTGGTGCTGTTTATTGTCGGCAACTGGCACCAGGCAATCATCGGCTTTGACTCGCGTTTCGTGGTGTTTGCCCAGGAAATGCTGCGCCATGGACCGAGTTTTTTCCCCACCACCTATGGCCAGCCTTACGCGGACTACCTGGCGACCTCGACCCTGCTGACCTGGCTGTTGTCCCTGCCGTTTGGCGAGGTCAGCAGCCTCACCGCGTGGTTGCCCACCTCCATCGCCTCGGCGGTGATCGTGGTGCTGGTGTATCGCCTTACGGCGCCCTACTCCACGCGCTGGGGTTTGCTCAGCATCGCGATGCTGCTGCTCAGCAGCACCTTCATCAGCGAAACCCGCGCGGTGTCGCTGGACCAGATGCTCGCGGCCATCGCCTTGACCGTGTTCTATCTGGGCTATGCCCATGACCACTTCGGGGCAGCCAAACGCTTGCATTGGCTGTTTTTGCTGCTGATCCTGGGCTTTGCGGTGCGTGGGCCAATCGGCCTGGTGATCCCCACTGGCGTGCTGTGCAGCTATTACCTGATCAACCGCCAATGGCGCCAACTGTTCACCTTCGGCTTTATCGCGCTGGCAGTGCTGGCGGCGTGTGTCGGCCTGTTGTTGCTGCTGGCCAAGCTCAGTGGTGGCGAAGACTTCATGCAGGACGTGATCCGCATGCAGTTCCTGGGGCGTATGGACGGCACCGAAGGTTCCAGCGGGGTTTTGTATTACTTCACCAGTTCCATGGGCAACTACGCGCTGGCTTATCCGCTGGCGTTGCTGGTGCTCCTGGCAATCGCCATCGGCGGTCGTCGGTCACCCGACCCGGCACTGAAACTGGTGCTGTATTGCGCGGCGGCAGGTTTGCTGGTGATGCTCGGCCTGTCGGTCCCTCAGGCGAAGAAGGCACGTTACATCCTGCCGATGCTGCCCATGGCGGCGATCATTGCGGCCTACCCGTTCCAGGTCACCCAGGGGCGGCTGTTCGCCTGGCTGCGCGGCTTGATGCTGGGCATCTGGACGCTGCTGCCAGCGCTGCTGGTGATCGGGCTGGTGGTGGCGCGCAAGCGTTACCCGGCACAGCTGGACAACCTGGGCGTGGTCTTCGGCGTGCTTGGCGTGCTTCAGGTCGTGTCGCTGCTGTCACTGCTCAAGGCGCGTCTACGCCCGCTGGGGTCGGCACTCGCGGCGGTGCTGGCGCTGTGGTCGACCTACATTGTGGTGGTCGAGCCATTGGAGCGTACGCTTTACGACACCCGCACATTCAGCCTTGGCGTCAAAGAACAGATCATGCAGCAACCGGCCCCCGTGGTGCTGCATGGCTTGGGCAAAGATGCAAAAGCCATCAAGTTCATGGTCAACTTCAACTGCGATAAGGTGCCGCTGTTTACCCAGTCGGCTGCAGACCTGGCGCCACTGCAAGGTCCGGCATGGCTGGTAATGAGCACGAAAGACTTCGAAAATCTGCAGGATCCGCGCTTGCGTTCGATCACCCCGACACTCACCGGGGAGTTCGACAAAGACCCGTATGTGTTGCTCCATCTAGAGAAAGTCAGCGCGCCGTAATTACGCTGACAGTGGTCTGACGGAAACAGCGCCCACTCCTTCAAGAGTGGGCGTTTTTCGTTATGACTGCCCGGAAAGCCCCTACATGGCTATGCGTAAACGCTGGCGCACTTTGCCTTTCGATGCCCGGAACCCAAATGTAGACTCCTTTGTCATGTGCGTTAACTATCTACTACCGGGCGCCGTCAGCCTTCCACGCACACAGACCTGCTTGATCAAAAGGGCAATGCCGTGCCAGAAGACCTGTTGCTTATCCCTGCGCCGAGGCTGGATCGCTTGATGGCGTTGCGCGATGCCTTGGTGGCATTGAAGGGGCCTTTGGCCGACGACCCTGCCTTGCGGGAGAACCTGCAAAGGCAGCTGTTCAACGAAGAGGCTGATAGCCGCGTGCTCGGACGCATCAGCACGCCGCTGCCGCAACCGACGCATCGCATCACCTATGACGAGGGTCACTAACTGCATTATTTTTGCATTTAACCCTCATTAATATGCATTGGCGCCATAGCATCAAGCTCGGCACACTGCACAGGTTCCTCCCCCAAATGTTGGAACGTTCAAAGGGCTTATCCGGGCAACCAGGCGAGCCTTTTTTTTCGTCTGCTGCTTTATGGATCGTGTCGATGCTCGCTCGCTGGTTACCCGCTGCAATCAATACCCGCCCCGTCGAATGGAGCCGCGCCGCCATTGGCATGGCCTTGGGCACGCTATTGAGTGTCTGGGTGTGTGCCCAGGTATTCGGTATGGAAGTCGCCTTGCACCTGCTCGGCCCGCTGGGGGCATCGGCGGTTTTGCTGTTTGCCGTGTCCTCCGGTGCGTTGGCACTGCCCTGGTCGATTATCGGCAGCTACTTGTGCGCTGCCATTGTGGCTCTGCTGGTGGCGCGGGTGCTTGGCCGCACGCTGGGCAGCGCATGCCTGGCTGCGGGCATGACCGTCGTGTTGATTTGCTGGCTGCGCTGCCTGCACCCGCCCGCCGGTGGCTTGGCCATGACGCTGGTGCTCGCCGATCCGGCCTCTATCGCCCTGGGTTGGCAGGAAGTGGGGCCGGTGATGCTCGGGGCTGGCGCGCTGCTGGCCGGTGCGCTGGCCTATAACAACGTGACACGCACGCTTTACCCCAAAGGCGCGATCGAATCGCCCGCCGTGGTCCTGGGCAGCACAGCGCCGGTGACAGATGCCGCCATCACGGCAGCCGATCTGAAACTGGCCCTGGCCGAGATGGAACGGTTCTTTGATGTGGAGCCGACGGAGTTGGAGCAACTGATTCACGCGGCTGAAGGGCATGCCCGGCGCCGCAGCATCGGTGAAGTGCTGGGTGGCCGCAGCGCTGCATAAATGCAAAAACGACCTGCATGATTCCGGGTTGTACTGGGCAAATTTGCACTGGTACGATCGCGAGATAGTTCGTGCGCGAACATCTTGATAAAGAACAATAAAAGCAGGGAGTTAGTGATGACTGCTCAGGTTTCATCCGAAGCAAGCCACACCAGGATTCTTCAGGGCGAGGTGCTGGCCGAAGTCCGTAACCATATTGGCCACCTCACCCTCAACCGCCCCGCTGGCTTGAATGCCATCACTCTGGAGATGGTCCGCAGCCTGACCACACAACTGTTGGCTTGGGAGAGCGATCCGCAGGTGTATGCCGTGGCCCTGCGCGGTGCCGGTGAAAAAGCGTTCTGCGCCGGTGGCGACATTCGCTCTCTCTACGACAGCTTCAAGCAGGGCGACAGCCTGCACCAGGACTTCTTCGTCGAGGAATACGCCCTCGACCTGGCAATTCACCATTACCACAAGCCCGTGCTGGCCCTGATGGACGGCTTTGTCCTCGGCGGTGGCATGGGCCTGGTGCAAGGCGCCGACTTGCGTGTGGTGACCGAGCGCAGCCGCCTGGCGATGCCGGAAGTGGCCATTGGTTATTTCCCGGACGTAGGTGGCAGCTATTTCCTCTCGCGCATCCCTGGTGAGCTGGGGGTTTACCTGGGTGTCACCGGCGTGCAGATTCGCGCCGCCGATGCGCTGTACTGCGGGCTGGCGGACTGGTGTATCGACAGCGCGAAACTCGCCGAACTCGATCAGAAGCTCGACCACCTGCAATGGCAGGATTCGCCGCTCAAGGACCTGCAGGGCGTATTGGCAAAGCTCGCGGTACAACAATTGCCCGATGCCCCGCTGGCCGCGCTGCGCCCGGTGATCGACCACTTCTTTGCGTTGCCGGATGTGCCGAGCATGGTCGAGCAACTGCAGCAAGTCACTGTCGCCGACAGCCACGAATGGGCGCTCAGCACCGCCGCCCTGATGCAGACCCGCTCGCCGCTGGCAATGGCCGTGACCCTGCAGATGCTGCGCCGTGGCCGGCGCTTGTCGCTAGAGCAGTGCTTCGCATTGGAATTGCACCTGGATCGCCAGTGGTTCGAACGCGGCGATCTGATCGAAGGCGTTCGCGCGTTGATTATCGACAAGGATAAAACCCCGCACTGGAACCCCGCGACGATCCATGAGTTGGACGCCAGCCATGTCGAGAGCTTCTTCAGTGACTTCAAGCAGAGTGGGAAATAAGCCATGCAAGATATTGAATACACTGAAGAACAAGTGATGATTCGCGACATGGCGCGCGACTTTGCCCGTGGCGAAATCGCCCCGCATGCGCAAGCCTGGGAAAAAGCCGGCTGGATCGATGACGCCCTGGTCGCGAAGATGGGCGAACTCGGCTTGCTGGGCATGGTGGTGCCGGAAGAATGGGGCGGCACCTATGTCGACTACGTGGCGTATGCCCTGGCGGTCGAGGAGATTTCCGCCGGTGATGGCGCCACCGGCGCACTCATGAGTATCCATAATTCAGTCGGTTGCGGGCCAATCCTCAACTACGGCACCGATGCGCAGAAACACACCTGGCTGGCTGACCTGGCCAGCGGCCAGGCCATTGGTTGCTTCTGCCTCACCGAGCCTCAGGCCGGTTCCGAAGCCCATAACCTGCGCACCCGCGCCGAACTGCGCGACGGCCAGTGGGTGATCACCGGTGCCAAGCAGTTCGTCAGCAATGGCAAGCGCGCCAAGTTGGCCATTGTGTTTGCGGTGACGGACCCGGAACTGGGCAAGAAAGGTATTTCTGCCTTCCTGGTGCCCACTGACACACCAGGCTTTGTGGTCGACCGTACCGAACACAAGATGGGCATTCGTGCCTCGGACACCTGCGCCGTCACGCTGAACCAGTGCACAGTACCCGAAGCCAACCTGTTGGGTGAACGCGGCAAGGGCCTGGCCATCGCCCTGTCCAACCTCGAGGGTGGACGCATCGGCATTGCCGCCCAAGCGTTGGGCATCGCCCGTGCGGCGTTTGAGGCGGCGCTGGCGTATGCGCGTGATCGGGTGCAATTCAACAAGGCGATTATCGAGCACCAAAGCATTGCCAACCTGCTGGCCGACATGCAGACCCAGCTCAATGCCGCCCGCCTGCTGATCCTGCACGCCGCACGCCTGCGCAGCGCCGGCAAGCCGTGCCTGTCGGAAGCCTCCCAGGCCAAGCTGTTTGCTTCGGAGATGGCCGAAAAGGTCTGCTCCTCGGCGATGCAGGTCCATGGCGGGTATGGGTATCTTGAGGACTACCCGGTGGAGCGCTACTACCGGGATGCGCGGATTACGCAGATTTACGAAGGCACCAGCGAGATTCAGCGGATGGTGATTGCCAGGGAGCTGAAGAACTACCCGCTCTAAAAGCCACACAAGACCAATGTGGGAGCTGGCTTGTCGAATCGTCGCACCGCTGCGATAGCATCACCTCGGTCTAACCGATAAACCGAGGTGTCTGCATCGCAGGCAAGCCAGCTCCCACATTTTGATCTTCAGTGTTTACGGCCGGGTTACTGGTCCTTGAACTCCGGCGCGCGCTTGGCCACAAACGCCGCCATGCCTTCCTTCTGGTCCTGGGTGGCAAACGCGGCATGGAACACCCGCCGCTCAAAGCGCACGCCTTCAGACAGGCTCACCTCAAACGCACGGTTCACGCTTTCCTTGACCATCATGCTGATCGGCACGGACTTGCCGGCAATCAAGGTCGCGGTTTTCAGCGCTTCTTCAAGCAGGTCATCGGCCGGCACAATGCGCGCCACAATCCCGCAGCGCTCAGCTTCAACGGCATCAATAAAGCGCCCGGTCAGGCACATTTCCATGGCCTTGGCCTTGCCCACGGCGCGGGTCAGCCGTTGGGTGCCGCCCATGCCGGGCAGTACGCCGAGGTTGATTTCCGGCTGGCCGAACCTGGCGCCGTCACCGGCCAGGATAAAGTCGCACATCAAGGCCAGTTCACAGCCGCCGCCCAGGGCGAAACCGTTGACCGCAGCAATGATCGGCTTGCGGCGGTTGGCGACGCGGTCGCTGTCGCTGAACAGGTCGTCGAGGTAGATCTGCGGGTAGGTCAGCTCGGCCATCTCTTTGATGTCGGCGCCGGCGGCGAAGGCTTTTTTCGAGCCGGTCAGCACGATGCAGCCGATCTGCGGGTCGGCTTCCAGGCCGTCCAGTGCCTGGTTCAACTCGCTGACCAACTGGGCGTTCAAGGCGTTCAGGGCTTGCGGGCGATTGAGGGTAATCAGCCCGACGCGGCCCTGGACTTCGAGCAAAAGGGTTTCGTAACTCATGTATCGGCTCCTTAAAGGTTGCGTGAGATGACCATGCGCTGAATATCGCTGGTGCCTTCGTAAATCTGGCAGACCCGCACATCGCGGTAGATCCGCTCCAATGGGAAGTCGCTCAGGTAACCGTAACCGCCCAGGGTTTGCAAGGCGGCCGAGCAGACTTTTTCGGCCATTTCCGAAGCAAACAGCTTGGCCATCGACGCCTCGACCAAGGCCGGCTTGCCGCTGTCACGCAGGGCTGCGGCGTAATGCACCATCTGCCTGGCCACCGCGATTTGCGTGGCCATGTCGGCCAACCGGAAGGCCACGGCCTGGTGTTCGATCAGCGCCTTGCCGAAGCTTTCGCGCTCACGGGCATAGTCACGCGCGGCTTCGAAGGCGGCGCGGGCCATGCCCACCGATTGCGAGGCGATGCCGACGCGGCCGCCTTCGAGGTTGGCCAGGGCGATCCTGTAGCCTTCGCCCTCCTCGCCCAAACGGTTGGCGACTGGCACTTTTACGTCTTCGAAGAGGATCTGGCAGGTGTCGGACGCATGTTGACCGAGTTTGTCTTCAACCCGCGCCACCGTGTAGCCCGGCGAGTCGGTCGGCACGATAAACGCGCTGATCCCACGCTTGCCTGCGGCCGGGTCGGTGACGGCAAACACAATCACGACTCCGGCGTTCTGCCCGGAGGTAATGAACTGTTTGCAGCCATTGAGCACGTAATGGTCGCCCTCAAGGCGTGCGCGGGTTTTCAGGCTGCTGGCATCGGAGCCTGCCTGCGGCTCGGTCAACGCAAAGGCACCGAGCATGGCGCCACTGGCCAGCGGCGTGAGGAACTGCTGTTTCTGCCGTTCGTTACCGAATTTGAGGATTGGCACGCAACCCACCGAGTTGTGCACACTCATGATGGTCGAGCACGCGCCATCGCCGGCGGCAATTTCTTCCAGGGCCATGGCGTAGGCCAGGTAGCCCGTGTCGCAACCACCCCACTGCTCCGGCACCAGCATGCCGAAAAAGCCCAGCTCGGCCATTTCGCCAATGGCTTCCTTGGGGAAACGGTGCTCGCGGTCCCATTCGGCGGCGAAGGGTTTCAGGCGTTCCTGGGCAAATTGCCGGGCCGCTTCGCTGATTTGCAGTTGTTCGTCATTGGGTAGCATGTTGAGTCCTTAATACAGGCATTCGACGGCCATGGCCGTGGCTTCACCGCCGCCGATACAAATGGCGGCAACCCCGCGCTTGAGGCCTTTCTGGCGCAGGGCCGAGAGCAACGTCACCAGGATGCGCGCACCGGAAGCACCAATTGGATGCCCCAAGGCACAGGCGCCGCCGTGAATATTGACCTTGCTGTGGGGGATTTCCAGCTTGCTCATGGTCACCAGGCTGACCACCGCGAAAGCTTCGTTGATTTCAAACAGGTCAACGTCGCCCAGGTTCCAGCCGGTCTTGCTCATGAGCTTGCGAATCGCACCCACGGGCGCCACCGGGAACAGCCCCGGCTCGTCGGCAAAGGCCGCATGCCCGTAGATCACCGCCAAGGGCTTGAGGCCACGCTGTTGCGCCTCGGACTGGCGCATCAACAGCAACGCCGCCGCACCATCGGAAATCGAGCTGGAGTTGGCCGCCGTCACCGTGCCGCCCTCGCGGAACGCCGGTTTCAGGCTGGCGATCTTGTCCAGCTTGGCCTTGGGCGGTTGCTCGTCATGCAGGATGGTCTTTTGCTCTTTGCCGACGGTGACCTGCACCGGGACGATCTCAGCAGCAAAGCTGCCATGGGTGATGGCCTCTTGCGCGCGGGTCAGCGAGGCAATGGCGAAGGCGTCCTGGGCTTCACGGGTGAAGCCATTGTGCTCGGCGCAGTCTTCGGCAAAGGTGCCCATCAGGCGGCCCTTGTCGTAGGCGTCTTCGAGGCCGTCGAGGAACATATGGTCAAGCACCTTGCCGTGGCCCATGCGGTAGCCGCTGCGCGCGCGGTCGAGCAGGTACGGCGCGTTGGACATGCTTTCCATGCCGCCGGCGACCACCACGTCGACACTGCCGGCCAGCAGCGAGTCGTGGGCGAGGATGGTCGCTTCCATGCCCGAGCCGCACATCTTGTTCAAGGTGGTGCAGCGCGTGGCCTTGTCCAGCCCGGCGCCCAGCGCCGCTTGACGCGCAGGCGCCTGGCCCAGGCCCGCGGGCAGCACGCAGCCGAACAGCACTTCGTCCACGGCATCCGGGGCAATCCCGGCGCGTTCGACGGCGGCGCGGATCGCTGCAGCGCCCAGTTGCGGCGCGGTCAGGCCCTTGAGGTCGCCCTGGAAGCCGCCCATGGGTGTGCGCACGGCGCTGACAATAACAATCGGATCGTTCATGGGGTGTTCTCCTTACTTGGCTGCCATACGCAAGGCGCCGTCGAGACGGATCACCTCGCCATTGAGCATGCTGTTTTCAATGATGTGGCGTACCAGCGCGGCGTACTCGGACGGTTTGCCCAGGCGTGGCGGGAATGGCACACCCGCGGCCAGGGAATCGCGCACTTCGGGGGTCATGCCGGCCATCATCGGCGTTTCGAAAATGCCCGGGGCAATAGTCATCACGCGGATGCCAAAGCGCGCCAGTTCGCGGGCAGCGGGCAAGGTCAGGCTGGCGATGGCGCCTTTGGAGGCGGCATACGCCGCCTGGCCTATCTGCCCGTCAAAGGCGGCTACCGACGCGGTGTTGATGATCACGCCGCGCTCACCGTCGGCGTTCGCCGCGGTTTCAGCGATGGCGGCAGCCGCCAGGCGCAACAGGTTGAAGCTGCCGATCAGGTTGACGTTGATCACCTGGGCAAAGCTGGCCAAGGCGTGTGGGCCATTTTTGCCGAGGATTTTTTCGCCGCGTACCACCCCGGCGCAGTTCACCAGGCCGTGCAGGCCGCCAAAGGCTGCAACGGCGGCGTGTACGGCCGCTTCGGCGGCGGCTTCCTGGCTGATATCGGCCACAGCGCTGCGGGCGTTATCGCCCAGTTGCTTGGCTTTGGCCGCCACAGCGTCGGCGTTCAGGTCGACCAGCATCACCTTGGCACCAGCGGCAATCAACATCTCAGCGGTGGCCGCGCCGAGGCCCGAAGCACCGCCGCTGACCAGGAATACCTTGTTTTCAATCTGCATCATTGTTTCCTTAAAAGTGGATCAGGCGATGGCCTGTGCCTTCGCAATTTCCTGATTACGCAAAATAAAACGTTGCAGCTTGCCGCTCGGGGTCTTGGGCAAGTCGCTGACAAATTCGATTTCCCGTGGGTAGGCGTGGGCCGCCAAACGCTTGCGCACGTGCAGACGCAACTCCTCGGCCAGCTCGGGCGTAGCGCGGTACTGTTCGTTGATCACCACAAAGGCTTTGACCAGCTCGGTGCGCTCCGGGCAGGGTTTGCCGACCACAGCGGCTTCGATCACGGCCGGGTGCTCGACCAGTGCGCTTTCGACATCGAATGGCCCTACGCGGTAGCCCGATGTGGTGATCACATCGTCACTGCGCCCGACAAAGCTGATGCTGCCGTCCGGGTTGAGCTCCACGGTGTCGCCACTGAGGTAGTACTTGCCGACAAACGCCTTGGTCTTTACGCCGTCGTAGCCGGCGAACCAGCACATCGGCGACTGTTCACGGTCGATGGCGAGAATACCGGGCTGGCCTGCCGGCAATTCCTGGTTCTGATCATCGAGCACCACAATGCGGTGGCCCGGTGAGGCAAAGCCCGCAGAGCCGACATGCACGGGGTGTTCCAGGCCGTGGTGGTTGCACAGCACCATGCCCAGTTCGGTCTGGCCGTAATGGTCATGAATGGTCACGCCCAGGTTGTCGGCAAACCAGCGGATCACTTCCGGGTTCAGCGGCTCGCCGGCGCTGCTGACGATACGCAGCTTGCCCTTGATAGCGCGCGCGAACTGTTCGCCACCAGCAATCAGCAGGCGGTAAGCGGTGGGCGAACCGGTGAGGTTGGTAATCCCATATTTATTGATCACCCGGCAGGTGCTTTCTAGGGTGAACGGCCCATCGTAGAACGTAATCGGGTGGCCCATGGACAACGGCCCGGTCACGCCAAAATAGATGCCATAGGCCCAGCCCGGGTCGGCGACATTCCAAAACGCGTCTTCGGGACGCAAATCCACCGCGTCGCGGGTGTAGCTCTGGAAGGCGACAATGGCCTTGAGCGGCACCGACAGGGCTTTTGACGGGCCGGTGGTGCCCGAGGTGAACATCAGCAGGAACGGGGCTTCTGCGCCCAGCAGCACCGGTTCGCAGGTATTCGAATAGTTCGGCAGTTCAGCCCAGAAGCTGTAGTCGCCGCGCACGATGCCTTCGCCCTTGTCCCCGGCCACCGTGACGATGGTCGGGCAGCCTTCGACTTCAGCCAGCTTGGGGCGGTTGACCGCATCCGTGACCACCAGTACGGCGCCGGAGCTGTTCAGCCGATGCTCGATGGCCTTGGGTCCGAAGGCGGTAAACAGCGGCTGATACACCGCGCCGATACGCCAGGTGGCGAACACCACCACCAATAACTCTGCCGTGCGTGGCAGCAGCCCCGCCACCTTGTCACCCTGTTGCACGCCTTGGGCCAGGAGGAAATTGGCAAAGCGCGCCGCCTGGTCCTGCAATTGGGTGAAGGTCACACTGGCGCTGCGCCCATCCTTACCTTCCCAAAACAACGCAATGCGCCCCGGCAGCGCGTGGCGATCGCAACACTCCACACAGGCATTCAGGGCTTGCAGGTTGCCGGACAGGGCGGCGTTGACGGTGTGCTGGTAGTCGAAGGCAGTGGTGGCAGCCAAATACTCACGCATGGTTCCAAATCCTTGTGTGTTTTTATTTTCAGGACATTTTTCACGACGAGAATCGCTGAAATAGTCGCTCTAGAGCGCTTTGGCGGCAATGGTCAAAGCCTTCAACTTGGCTGACTGGTTTGGCCAATCATTGATCCGGCTTATCAGCCGGTCAGCCGCAGTGATTGGACGCTCTGGGCGCAAACTCCTAATCTCCAGGCCTGCGCCGCCAAAGAAGCCGTGTCCCGATGATCGTCCGCCCCAAACCCAACCTAATGGGTATCCTGTTTTCCCTTAAAGGTTCGATTGCCAAGCGCATTGCCTTGCGCAGCCTGATGGTCACGTTGCTGGCTTCAGTGATCGTGCTGGTGGAGACCCTGCACCCGGCCTACTTCTCCAAGGTCAATGCCACGCCGTTCACCTTGCTCGGGTTGTCGTTGTCGATCTTCATGAGCTTTCGCAACAACGCCTGCTACGACCGTTGGTGGGAAGGCCGCAAGCAACTGGGGCAGATGATCATTGAGGTGCGCTCGCTGATTCGCGAAACCCAAGTGCTGGGCAACTCACCCGAGCGCGCCAGCCTGCTGCGTGGGGTGTGCGGGTTTGCCCACGGCCTGGTCGCGCACCTGCGCCGTGAAGACGAGGCCCGCGTTATCACACCCTGGATAACTGTTGACCGGGCGCATCCCAATCTCCCCGACAACGTGCTGCAACAACTGGGCGCGCGCTTTTCGCGGCTGGCCGAACAGGGTGTGATCAGTGAATGGCGCTACACCCAGCTGGAAACCCGGCTGGTCAGCCTCAGCCTGGTGCAGGCCGCCTGCGAGCGGATCAAGAGCACGCCACTGCCCTTCCCTTACACGCTGCTATTGCACCGCACCATCTACCTGTTCTGCATTTTGCTGCCGTTCGCCATGGCCGAACCGCTGGGCTGGTTGACGCCGGTGTTCACCGCCATCGTCAGCTACACGTTCTTCGGTTTGGATGAAATCGGTGATGATCTGGAAGACCCGTTCGGTTTTGATGAAAACGATCTGCCCTGCAATGCGATAGTGCGCACCCTGGAGCGCGAGATTCTCGCCGCCCTGGGCGAGATCGATCTGCCTCCTGCCCTGGAACCAGTGGAATACGTGCTCGGCTGATACGGGTTTGACACTCGTCGTGGTCTGACCGAAGCTTGAGGCTTTGCGATTAGCTGCCCCCAGCTTTTGGACGCCTGCATGTCAAAGTCACGCCGTTACTCCATCGTCGGCCTGTGCGCCCTGTTGTTGCTTGTCTTGGTCACCTGGTTTTTCTCCCGCTCCACTCCGGTGGCCGTGCCGCCGGCGATCGCCCATGGTTACGCCAAGGCGTTGAAGCAAGCACGTAACGGCGAACCCGGCGCCGCCCGTGTGCTGTATCAACAGCTAGGCCGCCCGGACCTGTCACCTGAACGCCGCGCGGCGCTACACGCCGAACTGCCCAATTACCCAAGCCCTCAGGCGTTGAAGCTGGCGGATAAAGACCTGGCTGATGAGTCGCCGTTGGTTCGTGAAGCTGCGATTCACAGTATTGTTGGCCTGGTGCCCAGCGGCCAACGCACCTTACTGCTTGGCCCGGCACTGGACGATCCTGAACAAGCCGTGCGTTTTGCCGCCGCCAACGCCCTGCTCGGCCTGTCGCCGGATACCCTGGGCCTGTATTTCGGGCCTTTGCAGCAAGTGCTCGATGAGTTTGTGAAAAAGCTCAAGGCTGAGCCCGAAACCGCCGAAGGCTGGATTCAGCTCGCGCGCTTGTACATCCACAGCGCCCTGCTGCCGGACGCGCAACATGCACTGGAGCAGGCCATGCGCCTGCAACCGGACAACCTGCAAGCTGTGGTCGCACAAATCGAATTGCTCGATAAGCAGGGCAAGACCGATGAGTCCCGCCAGTTGCTGGCGCGGCAATTGGCGGCACATCCGGAGTCGGCCTACCTGCAACACGCCCTGGGCATGTGGCTGTTGCACCATGGGGAGCGGCCATACGCGTTGCTTGGCCTGTCCAAAGCCGTGGAGCTTGAGCCTGACAATCAGGATTACCGCTTCGACCTCGCCACCACGCTGCACGACCAGGAAGAGGTGGACGCCGCCCAGCGTCAGCTGGAAGAAATCGTCCAGCGCCACCCCGCCAATCGCAAGGCGCGTGTGTTGCTGGTCAGCTATTGGAAGGAAACCGGGCAGTTGCAGAATGTGCAGGTGCTACTGGCGCAGCTGGAGCAGCAGAATCCGGATGATCCGGCATTGCAGCAAGGGCTTTAGTTTCGCGCGCTATGTGGGAGCTGGCTTGCCTGCGATGCAGACACCTCGGTCTGACAGATAAACCGAGGTGATGCTATCGCAGGCAAGCCAGCTCCCACACAAAAGCAGCGCTTTGGCGCAGGTCACAAATCCACCACGATTTATACGACAGGTTGAACCGCCACAACCCGCTACGGTCAAGTAAATATGGCGCGTCCAAGCCGACGCGCCTCCCTTTACTTGTACGTGACCCGAGGGCACTTCTTGTCTACATCCAAAGAGCTGTTCAGTGAAAAGGCGGCCACCGGCATCGAAGGTCTTGATGACATTCTTTCCGGGGGGCTATCACGCAGCCACCTGTTCCTGCTGGAAGGCGAACCCGGCACCGGGAAAACCACCGTAGCGCTGCACTTTCTGCAAGCCGGCGCGAAAAACGGTGAGCGATCCTTGTACATCACCCTGTCAGAAACCGAACGCGAGTTGCGTCAGGGCGCCAAGTCCCACGGCTGGGACCTGGACGACAACATTCACATCTTCGAGCTGACCCCGCCAGAAAGCCTGCTCAACGCCGAGCACCAGCAAAGCCTGCTGTATTCCTCCGACCTGGAACTGGGTGAGGCAACCCGGCAGATTTTTGAAGTGGTGGAACGGATCAAGCCCACCCGCGTGGTGGTCGACAGCCTTTCGGAAATCCGCCTGCTGGCCCAAAGCTCGCTGCGCTATCGCCGCCAGATCCTGGCGATCAAACACTACTTTGTGCGCTACGACGCCACCGTCCTGCTGCTTGACGACCTGACCACCGAATCCCTGGATAAAACCGTGCACAGCGTGGCCCACGGCGTAATTCGTCTGGAAGAGCTGACGCCCACTTACGGCGCTGAACGCCGCCGCATCCGCGTGGTGAAGTACCGTGGCCAGAAATACCGTGGTGGCTTTCACGACTTCACCATCATGCAAGACGGCATCCACGTGTTCCCACGCCTGGTGGCCGCCGAGCATCGTGGTGGTTACGTGCGTCAGACTTTGAGCAGTGGCATCCGTGAAATGGACGCCTTGATGGGCGGCGGCGTAGAAACCGGCTCCAGCACGCTTATCCTCGGCCCGGCCGGTACCGGCAAATCGTTGATCTCGATGATCTTTGCCGCCGCCGCAGTGTCGCGTGGCGAAAAAGCTGCGCTGTTTATTTTCGATGAAGAGCTGGGCCTGTTGTTCGAACGCATGAAAAATATGGGTATCGACCTCGCCGCGCTGCAAGACACCGGTAACCTGCTGATCGAGCAGGTGGACGCGGCAGAGCTGTCGCCAGGCGAATTCTCCCACCGAGTCAGGCGTTGCGTCGATGAACGCGGGATCAAAACCGTGGTCATCGACAGTATCAACGGCTACCAGGCAGCGATGCCTGAGGAAAACTCTCTGATCCTGCATATGCACGAGTTGCTGCTGTACCTGAACCGTCGCGGCGCGGCGACGTTCATGACGGTGGCCCAACATGGGTTGGTAGGCGACATGCAGGCCCCCGTCGATATTACTTACCTGGCTGATACCGTGATCCTGTTGCGTTATTTCGAAGCACTCGGCAAGGTCCGCCGGGCCATTTCGATCATCAAGAAACGTACCGGCAGCCACGAGTCCACCATTCGTGAATACCGTATCGGCGGCAGTGGTTTGACAGTGGGCGAGCCGCTCGACAACTTCCAGGGCGTACTGCGCGGTATCCCGACTTATATGGGCGCCGGTTCCCCACTGCTCAAGGAAGAGGGCGTGTGACCGGCCTTTCTCCCCTCTCCGAGCGCGCAATTATTCTCGCGCCACTGGGCCGTGACGGCTCCCTGGCGCTGATGATGCTCAAGGAAGCCGGCTACACCGGCATGGTTGCCGGGAACCTGACTGAACTCTGCGAAGCACTTGGGCAAGGCGTCGGTATGTTGGTGATTGCCGCTGAAGCCCTGCGCGGTGTCGATCTGGAGCCCCTGCTGCATTACCTGCATGAGCAGCCGGCCTGGTCCGATTTGCCCATCGTGCTGATGACCCACCATGGCGGCCGTGAACAGAACGGCTCATCCCACCTGAGTGGCCTGCTGGGCAACGTGACCTTCCTGGAGCGCCCTTTCCATCCAGTAACCCTGATCAGTCTGGTGAGCGCGGCCCTGCGCGGCCGGCGCCGGCAATACGAAGCGCGTGACCGCCTGATCGACTTGAGCGAGAGCGAGTTGCGCCTGCAACGCACCCTGGAAACCCTTGAGCAGCAGGTTGAAGAGCGCACGGCGCAACTGCGCAACAACGAAGATGCGCTGCGCCAGTCACAGAAAATGGAGGCCGTCGGCCAGTTGACCGGCGGTATCGCCCATGACTTCAACAACATGCTCACCGGCATTATCGGCAGCCTGGAGCTGCTGCGCAGGCGGGTGGCCCGCGGCAAGTTGGACGACCTGGACAGCTTGATCGACTTGGGCGTGACCTCGGCCAACCGCGCTGCCGGCCTGACCCACCGCTTGCTGGCGTTTTCACGGCGCCAGTCGCTGGACCCCAAACCCGTGGAGATCAACCAGTTGGTCAGTTCCATGGGTGAACTGCTGCAACGCAGTATCAATGAAAGCATCGCCTTGGACATGCGTCTGGCCGATGAACTCTGGACCGCCGAGGCCGACCCCAATCAGCTGGAAAGCGCCCTGCTCAACCTGGTGATCAATGCGCGCGATGCCATGCCCAGCGGCGGTAGCCTGACCGTTGAGACCACCAACCGCCACCTCGACAATGTGTTCACGGCCGCCTATGGCACCTTGCTGCCAGGCGATTACGTGGAACTGAGCGTCAGCGACACCGGCTGTGGTATTCCCGAAAGTCTGTTGGGCCGCGTCTTCGACCCGTTCTTCACGACCAAGCCGATCGGCCAGGGCACCGGCCTCGGCTTGTCGATGATCTACGGCTTTGCCCGCCAATCCCATGGCCATGTCACCATCCATAGTGAAGTCGGCAAGGGCACGACAGTCAGCCTGTTCCTGCCGCGTTTTATCGGGGAGCGCGTCGCGGACGCCGTCACCAACCCGGCACTGCTGCCATTCGCCAATGCCGGTGAGACGGTATTGATCGTCGAAGACGACGCCGCCGTACGCGTACTGGTCAGCGCAGTGCTCAAGGAATTGGGCTATGCCTTTGTCGAGGCTGGCGATGCCAATACCGCCGTGCCGATCATCGAATCCGACCAACGCATTGACCTGTTGATCAGTGATGTGGGCTTGCCCGGCATGAACGGGCGGCAGCTGGCAGAAATCGGGCGGCAATTGCGCCCGGAGCTCAAGGTATTGTTTATCACTGGCTACGCCGAGCATGCGGCGGTGCGCGGCGGGTTCCTGGACCCAGGGATGCAACTGATCACCAAGCCGTTCACCTTCGACCTGCTGACGGCCAAGGTGCGTGAGATGATCAAGCAATAGGGCTGCTGCGAGGCAGCCCTATTGCTTCAGGCCAGCAGGCGCTGGATATGCTCTTGCAAGGTATCCAGATCAAACGGCTTGGCCAGGATTGGCGCGTTGCGCGTGATCGGGCTGTTGCAGTCGAGTATTTCTTGCGGGTAACCGCTGATAAAGATCACTTTCAATTCAGGTCGCAGCTTGATCGCAGGCTCAGCGATCTGCACCCCGGAAATCCCGCCCGGCAGGCGGTAATCCGTGACCATCAGGTCCAGGTGCGGCTTGGTCGCCAGAATCTCGAAGGCCTGCTCCCCATCGATCGCCTTCAGCACCCGGTAGCCCAGGCCTGCCAGGTATTCACCCAGCACAAACATAATGGATTCGTCGTCTTCGACGATCAGTACGACATCTTGTGCATCTTCACTCATGGGAAGCCTTTGTCCGGTCAGTTGCTGCAAGTACGACCATGGGGTCACGCAGAGGTTGCGTCGAGGCGACGATTGATTTCATTGCGGCTCGCCAAGTGGCAGGCACACCCTGAACAACGCGCCCTCGCCTATCTGGCTTTCCACCTCGATGGTGCCGCCATGGGCCGTCACGATCTGCTCGGAAATAAACAGCCCCAAGCCCAGGCCTGCCGCTACATGGCTGGCCGAAACGCGTTCGAATTGCTGGAAAATGCGCTTCTGGTTGTCTGCGCTGATGCCGATGCCACGGTCACGCACCTCGACGCGCGCCTCACCGTGCTCGGTGTACACACGCACATCCACTGGGCTTTTGGCACCGTAACGCAAAGCGTTGGTGAGCAGGTTGGTGACCACTTGCTCAATACGGAACTCATCCCAATTGCCCTCCACAGGTTCATCGGCAACCAGGTGCATCGAAGAACCGGCGGATGCCACTTGCGGGGCGAAGTTTTTCACCAGGTTGCGCACCAGTTGCGCCAGGTCAAAGCGCGCCGGGCGAATCGACAGTTTGCCGGTGCGGATGCGCGACACGTCGAGCATGTCCTCGATCAGGCGGATAAGGCTCTGGATCTGGCGCTCGTCGCGGTCAACCATGGCGTGCATCTTGTCCAGGGTAAACGCGGCGGCGTTATCCCGAGCCAGGTGCATCTTGCGCAGCTGCGTTTCCAGGATCAGCCCGTTAAGCGGTGTGCGCACTTCGTGAGCGACGATCGACATGAAGTCGTCACGCATGCGCACGGCCTGCTCAAGCTCCGCCTGGGTGGCCTGCAGGCGCGTCAGCAGCAGCTCCTGCTCGCGGCGGCTGCGCTCCAGGGCTTCGACCTGCTGTTTCATGGCCTTGCTCTGGCGGTACAAGTCGACGAACACATTGACCTTGCTTTTCACCGCATGGATATCCAGCGGCTTGTGCAAAAAATCCACCGCACCGCTTTCATAGCCTTTGAAGGCATAGTTGAGTTCGCGGCCGGCGGCGCTGACGAACACAATCGGGATGTTCTTGGTCTTTTCGGTGCCGCGCATCAGTTCGGCCAGCTCGAAACCGTTCATGCCGGGCATCTGCACATCGAGAATCGCCATGGCGAACTCATGCTCCAGCAACAGTGACAAGGCCTCGTCAGCGCTCAAGGCCTTGAAAACCTGCCGATCTTCGCGCTTGATCAGCGCCTCAAGGGCCAGCAGGTTTTCCGGCAGATCGTCGACGATCAGCAGTTTGGCCTGGACAGTACTTAACATGGGGAAGATTCCAGGGAAGCCAGCAGTGAGCCAATCCGGCTCAAGGTGAGAATATGATCAGGTGTGTGCAAGGCCAGCGCCGCCAAGGGCATCACGGCGATACGTGCTTCTGTGGGCTCTTGGACGATGGTGGTGCCTCCCGAGTCTTTGACGTGGGCAAGGCCACGCGCGCCATCCTGGTTGGCGCCGGTCAGCAGAATCGCCAGCAGGCTGTTGCCGTAGGTGTCGGCAGCCGAGGCGAACAGGTAATCGATGGCCGGCCGCGAATGGTGCACGCGGTCTTCCTGGCTCATCGACAGGCTACGGTCGCTTTCTACCGACAGGTGATAGCCGGGGCCGGCGAAATACAGGGTGCCTGGCGTAATCGTTTCCTTGTCGCGTGCTTCTTGCACCGGAATGCTCAGGCGCCGCGCAAAGACTTCGGCCAGCTGGCTGCGGCGCTCATCCGGCAGGTGCAACACGGCAATAATCGGCAAACTGAAGGTGTCAGGCAACGTACCAAAAATCGTCAGCAACGCCTCAACACCGCCGGCGGAGGCGCCGACGACGATGGCTTCAATCCCGCGTGGCGGGTTAGTTGCGGCCTCGCTCATGATTTTCGGTAGATCCGTTCCTGTTTGACCAAGGGTTCGAATTGCTTGCTGTAGGCGGAGAAATCCAGGGTTTCCTTACTGCCCAGCACCAGGAAGCCGCGATGGCACAGCGATTCATGAAACAACCCAAACGCTCGATCCTGTAACTTTTTATTGAAATAAATCAATACGTTACGGCATGAAATTAACTGAGTTTCTGAGAAGACGCTATCGGTTGCCAGGCTGTGATCGGCAAAGGTCACGTTCTCGCGCAGCGTCTTGTCGAAGATCGCGTAATCGTAAGCCGCTGTGTAGTAGTCGGCAAATGAACGTTGGCCGCCCGCCTGCTGATAATTGGCAGTGTACGCACGCACGTTCTCCAGGGAGAAAATCCCTTGCTTGGCTTTGTCCAGGGACGCCGGGTTGATGTCCGTGGCGTAAATGATGGTGCGCTCCAGCAAACCCTCTTCGCGCAGCAGGATCGCCATGGAGTACACCTCCTCGCCCGTGCTGCACCCGGCGATCCAGATTTTGATCGACGGGTAGGTCTTGAGCAGCGGCACCACTTCCCGGCGAATCGCCAGAAAGTGCGACGGGTCGCGAAACATCTCGCTCACCGGGATCGTCAGAAACTGCAGCAACTGCATGAACGCCGTCGGATCATGCAACACCCGCTCCTGCAGCGCAGAAATGGTCGCGCAATCGAACTGGCGCAGTGCGTGGGCCACGCGGCGCTTGACGGACGCGCCGGAATAGTCGCGAAAGTCGTAGCTGTACTTGAGGTAAATCGCCTCAATCAGCAGGCGCAGCTCAATGTCGCTGCTTTTTTCCAAGAAAACTTGCTCCACTTAAATGCGTTCCATCTTCGGCAGCCATACGCGAATCAGCGAGAACAGCCGGTCCAGGTCAATCGGCTTGGCCAGGTAATCGTTGGAGCCCGCCGCGAGGCAGCGCTCCTGATCATCCTTCATGGCTTTGGCCGTCACTGCAATAATCGGCAGTTTCTTCCAGCGTGGGTCCTGGCGGATCAAGGCAGTCGCCTCGTAACCGTCCATCTCCGGCATCATTACGTCCATCAGCACCAGGTCGATGTCCTCGACTTCATTGAGTTTGTCGATGGCTTCATGACCGTTACGCCCGATCACCACCACCGCGCCTTTGTGCTCCAGGGCACTGGTCAGGGCGAAGATGTTGCGCACATCGTCGTCGACCAGCAGGATCTTGCGCCCCTCGAAGACCTTGTCGCGGCTGCGGGCGGTCTTGAGCATCTTCTGGCGGTCATGGGACAGCTGGGATTCAACTTTGTGCAGAAACAGTGTCACTTCGTCCAGCAAGCGTTCAGGTGAGCGCGCGCCTTTGATGATGATCGAGCGCGAATACTTGCGCAGCTCGGCTTCTTCATCGCGGGTCAGGTTACGCCCGGTGTACACGATCACCGGCGGGAACGAGCAGATATCCTCGGTGGCCATGCGCTTGAGCAGCTCATTGCCGAGCATGTCCGGCAGCTTGAGGTCGATGATCATACAGTCGTAGACATTAGTGCGCAGCAGGTCCAAGGCGGCCTGCGCGTAGCCGACGTCGGTGATTTCGATGTCATCGTCGCCGATCAGGCGGGCAATGCTGTCGCGCTGCAGGTCATCGTCCTCCACCAGCAACACGCGCTTGACCTTCTGGGTCAGCTTGGCTTCCAGGCGCGCAAACACGTCCTTGAGCTCTTCGCGGGTGGTCGGCTTCACCGCATAACCGATGGCGCCCATGTGCATGGCGGCTTCGACGCGGTCTTCAACGGAGATCACATGCACGGGAATGTGGCGGGTATTGGCGTGCTCCTTGAGGCGTTGCAACACGGTCAGCCCGGAATGGTCGGGCAGGCGCATGTCCAGCAGAATCGCGTCCGGGATGTACTCCTCGGCCAGACTGTAGCCTTCATCTGCGCCGTGGGCGACCAGGCAGTTGTAGCCCAGTTCGTGGGCCAGGTCGTAAAGGATGCGGGCGAAATTGGGTTCATCTTCCACCACCAGGATGCAGCGGGTAGCGAACGGTGCCTTGTCGCGGTCGTCGGCAAAGCGCGGAATCTGCTTGGCATCGCCCACCGGCAGCGGTGAGATCGCGATGGGCTTGGGTGCAGGTGCCGCCACCACTTGGCGCGGCGGCTCGATCGGCGCGGCACCTTCCTCGCGCTCTACATATTGCTCCGGCAGTACCAGGGTGAATACGCTGCCCTTGCCCGGTTCGCTGGTCACGCTGATATAGCCGCCGAGCAAGGTCGCCAGATCACGGGAGATCGACAGGCCCAGCCCGGTGCCGCCGTAACGGCGGTTGGTGGTGCCATCGGCCTGGCGGAAGGCTTCGAAGATACTTTCCTGCTGGTCTGGCGCGATGCCAATGCCCGAGTCGCGCACGGTAAAGGCTACGCCCTCCCCTGGTGCACGGGATACCGACAGGCTGACATCACCCTGCTCGGTAAACTTGACCGCGTTGGACAGCAGGTTCTTGAGGATCTGCTCCAGGCGCTGGCGGTCGGTGAACAGCATCGGCGGCGCATCCGCTTGAATGTCCACCTGGAAGCCCAGCTTGCGGTCAGCCGCCAGCGGCTCGAACATCCCGCGCAGGCCATCGACCAGGCGCGCCACGCTGGAGTTTTCCGGGCGCATTTCCAGCTTGCCGGCTTCGACCTTGGAAATGTCCAGAATATCGTTGATCAGGTTCAACAGGTCGTTGCCCGCCGAATAGATCGACTCGGCAAACTTGACCTGCTCGGTGCTGAGGTTTTCCTGCGGGTTCTCGGCGAGCAATTTGGCCAGAATCAACGAGCTGTTGAGCGGCGTGCGCAGCTCGTGGGACATGTTGGCGAGGAATTCGGACTTGTACTTGCTGGAGCGCTGCAGCTCGTCGGCACGGTCTTCCAGTTCCAGTTGAGCCTTGTTCAACTCGACGTTCTTGCGATCCATGGCGTCACGCTGTTCGGCCAGAGTCTGGGTCTGTTCGGCCAGTTGCTCGTTGGTCTGCTCAAGCTCAGCCTGCTGGGTTTCCAGATGGGCCTGGGACTCCTTGAGGATACGTGACTGTTCTTCGAGCTCTTCGTTGGCGGTTTTGAGTTCTTCCTGCTGCACTTGCAGCTCTTCGTTGAGCTGCTGGGTTTCGGCGAGCACTTCCTGCAGGCGTTGGCGATAGCGCGCCGCTTCGATGGAGGTGCCGATATTGCCGGCAATCAGCTCCAGCAGCTCGACGTCACGATCATCCAACGGGCGCAGGAAGCCGAGTTCGATCACGCCGTTGACGCGATCATCGTCGCTGGTCGGTACCACCAGTACGCTGCGGGTCGAACCTTCGCCCAGGCCGGAACTGACCTTGAAGTAATCCACCGGCACATCATCCAGGCGAATCAGGCGATCAAGCTGGGCGGCCTGCCCGACGATGCCTTCGTCGCTGTAGATCGCCTGCTCTTTTTGCTCCTGCTCGCGGGAAAACCCATAGGTGGCCACGCGCTTGAGGCCGCCGTGCTCTTCGCGCACATACAGCGCCGCTACCGCCGAGCCCATGTATTGGGCGAAAAACTGCAGGATATTGCGCCCAAGCATGTTCAGCGTCAGTTGGCCGAGCACCTGTTCGGCCAGTTCGGTCTGGCCGTTACGCAGCCAGGCCTGTTGCTCCAGGCGCCGGGCGATCTTCTGTTGTGACGCGAGGTTTGCGCTGTAACTCTCTGACAATGCGAGTAAATTCTTTCTACCGATGTAGGCCAGAAAACCGCTCAGTCCAAGCACGAAGGCCAGGTACAAGGTCACGCTGATGATCGTGGTGCGGGTGACATCGGCATTGCGCGTGACACGGAACGCTTGCTCCATCGCCACCGCATCCGTGTATTCGTTGCGAATCGCGTCGGTCAGGCTCTTGCCGCGGCCGGCCTGCACCGCCCCGCGGTAATCGCCACTGCTGCGCTGCAAGTCGATCATCGATTGGGCGTACTTGTTCCACTCGTATTGCATCGACTCCAGACGCTTGAGGCGGTCGACCTGCTGTGGGTTGTCCGCCACCAGCTCCTGCAGGTTGCGCAGGTCACCAATGATGCGGGGCTTGGCCACTTCGTAAGGGTCGAGGAAATGCTCGTCGCCAGTGATCAGAAAGCCACGCAGGCCGGTTTCCAGGTCCACCGTCAGCTTGGATGACTCATTGAGGTTATTGATAACCCGGTCGGTGTGCTCCACCCACTGGATAACCGACAGCAAATAAGTGATCAGGCAGACGAAAAACACCGCGCTGAGCACGCCGACGCCCAAGGGTAACGCGACGTTTCGGCTCAACAGGGTACGGAAGCTCTTTTCATCGACGGACGACGCGGGAGTCATGGGCATGCCTTGGCCAAGTGCGGAAAAAGGGGGAGTTTGCCCGAATATCAGGGGGCAAGGCTATGTTTGTGCGTTGTTTTGAAGCGCTGGCCTACAGGCTGCGAGTGAGTTACACGCCAATTCGGGCCGGTTTCATCAGACCCCTTACATACGTGCATACAGATGCGGCGGAACGTAGGTGAAGGGTTGCGGCACTCAGGACAGCGCCTCACGAACACGGAAGATCTTTTGGAAGGCGTCTTTTTTGCCCCCCAAGGTACCCCCAATGAGCATAACCGCCCCTACCCGCACACTTGCAGACAACCCCAGCGCCTTTGTCGTCGAAGCTCCCGCGCCGGTTGCGCAAGACGCTTCACACACGTTCACTACGACCGCCTCAGATTCCCCACGCGTGGTTCAAACACCTGCCCCCGCCACCTTGCGCACACAACTGGCAGACCAGCAGAACCTGCGCAACCTGGCCGAGCAACTGCGCGGCATTGATACCCGGACGTATGGCAAGCCCGTTACCCCGGACAATGTCTCATTCGGGTTGAACAATAGTCGTCTGACGCCCCATAAAGACTCGGCGTACGCCCACGTGCAGCCGACAGCGCAAACCCTGGCGACAGTGATCACGCACTTGGGTTTTGAACTGCCGCGCACGGTCTATGAGATGGCGGCACTCGCGCAGAAACTGGAGCAAAAGGCCTTACAGCACCCCCTGGGTGATTTCGGTGGCGCTCTCACCTGGCCAATGCCCATGGCGAAGGCGGACCAGCACAGCATTCGCGCCTTCCTCAAATCCGACACAACAGGTTTGCCAGGTTTGCCGTTGCCACCCCATGGCAATGGCGTACTGACCTATCTGCTGAGCGGCAGTTCAGTCAGCCAAAGCGACTTGCAAGACCCGACCGTGACGATACAAAAGCTGCTCGACTCGCCTAAGGCCCGAGCACTCGGCCTGGCTTTGCAGGCCCACCTGCAGGGCGCGGCCACGGACAACAGCCTCTACGACTACGTATTAGCGGCGATTCACCTGGGGCTCGACCCGGAGTCACTCAGGGCACCTGAGCGCAACAAAATCGCCGAATGGCCTTTGCATGCCCCTGATCACTGGGGGCAGCGACCCTCAGAGGTTACCGCGTGTTTGAGCCGTCATCTTGAGAAAAATGGCCGCGCCAATTCCAGCACGGTCAAACTCGCTACCCATCTGTTGCTGTCCAGGGTAGCGCCGCAGTTTCTGATTAAAGATATTCCCGACAGTGTAAAAATCGGCAGCGTGGCGTGGTTCAACCTGACGGTTGCGGCCGCGGCTATCGAAGCCGAGCGGCCAGGTACCGTCGCCAATATGACCTTTGCCGAGGTCATGTGCGATGCACAAAAATGTGCACCATCGGCTGCGAATGCGCACGCTCAGACCCGCGCACTGGTGGATTGGGGAGTCGCCAACGGTGTATTCGTTGCAAATGCAGAGGACAGCTATAGCCCCGAACGACTCAATACCCTCAAGGATGAATTCAACAGACAAGTCAGCAAGCGGTTGGTTGCCAGCCAGACATTGGACAAAGCACTACCCACGCGAGAAGGTATTGCGCGGACCAAGCTCATCGAGCGATTTGGCGACCTCGGAGCGCTTTTCGACTTGAAGGTGCTCGGTACAGACCCGTATCGCGGGGAGCCTGGTCAAGTCGGGCTGGGCGGCATGCATTCGCTATTGGACATCGCCATGATGGACATGCCGAATCCGCGCCCCTTTATGTCAACTGACCCGCGTATCCCATTGGAAGCCTTGAACAGTACCCCAAGGTTTGGCGTCCAGGAGGCGTTCGATCAGCAATTTGCACGCGCAATCGCTGATAAAAAGGACGCGGTCGCTACGACCGTTCAGCACATGATCTCCCAACTTCTCTTAGAGGACCGAGAAAAATTCGATTTCGGGAAGCTCGAGTTTTTTTATGAGCGCACATCCAGGCTGTCGACCGGCTTCTGGGGCAGCACGCCAGATAAAAATCAACCGGAACTGTTGGTCAAGGTTGAGCTGGAGGGGCAGATAACCACCTACGAAATCGACCTGAACCGCGGCACGATTGAAGGGGTGCCGCTGTCCAGGATCACGCAACCCAAGCCAATGATTGCCAACAGGGTATTTACCGTCAATCAGGTCAAGCTCGAGGGGGCAGACAGTCGTCTGAGCACGGAGCAACCGGTAAAGGACGGCCCCTTGGATAGCTTCAATAGCGAGCGCTCCCATCGCATAGGCACAGTATTTGCCGAACACCTTGAACTCGACGACCCCGCGATAAAAGAACTGGCGCGCGGCCAGACTACCCTGGATACATTGCAGGGCGGGCCAAAACCACTGAGTAATTTCCTGTTAAATCTGATTCCTTTCAGATCAGCTGTCATCAACTTTCAGAACGGCAACTATGGCGATGGAATATTCGACCTGACACTGGATATCTTCGGGTTCCTGAGTGCCGGTGCCGCCACCGCAGGAAAATTGATCAAGATAGGCGGCTCGGCTCTTTCCACGGGCGCCAAGGGGTTAAAGGCCGTCCAGATTATCGGCGCCTCCACGCTCGGCCTGCTCAACCCCGTGAGTGGTTTGGGTGATTTGGCGGTTGGAGGCCTCAAGCTATTGGGTAAAGGCGGCAATTACCTGTTGTCCAAAGGTGCCGATGCTATCAGCGCGCTCAAGGCAGCCAGTAATACCCACGGCATAGTGGCGACGGGGACCTTCAAACGTGCAGGGCGGGCTGTTGAAGAGGCGGCGGTGTTTCAAAAGGGCAAGTGGTATAGCTATAACCCTGGCACGCAACAACCGTATGGTACCGGGCTCACCGATTTCAAACCTGTAACCGTCGCGGCCAATGGTGAAATAAACAACAACTTCATAGATTGGCTGGCCACTTATGTCGCTCCCGTACCAAATGCAACCGGAGATCAGTTCAGGCAAGCCTTACAGGCAGCGCAACAAAGCAACCCAGTTGCTTACGCTCGAGGTCTTTCCGGGGTTGTCGACGATATCCCGGGCTATCACTCGAGCATGAGGGTCTCGCAGATAAAAAGCTTGGCCGTCAGCAAGGCCGGGAATCCCGAAGCCATCGGCACATTGGCCAAAGAGATAGAAAAGCGCATGGCGATCCAGAGTCTTGAGAGCTTCAAGACGTTTGAAGCGGAAGTACTGGCCGAAGGTGGCAAGGCCTACATCATGCCGCAGAACTTCTATCTCAGCCAAACTGACCTGGCGTCCAATGGTGAGTGTGCAGCCCTGGTGAATACGATGGCGCTGGCCATTCTTAACAACCGCAGGGACGCCTTCATCAATAACTTTTTCAAAGCCGCCAGGAATGCTAACGACACCAAGGTTCAGGCCTTTCGCAAAGAGCTGAACGAAATGCATCAGGTGCTCCGCGAACAGTTTCACGGTATTCAACGCGTCAGCCAAGTGCCGTATACCGACGTTGCTGCGCGTTTAAGTACCGCAAGCCCTCCCACGCTCCTGAAGATCAGCACCCAGAACCATGGGCTTCTGGCGGGCGTCACGCTCGATAAAAACAACCAGAAGGAATGGTTTTTCTTTAATCCAAACTTCGGTCTTGCAACTTTTCCAAATGAAGCCTCAATGCGAAAAGGCTTGGAAGTCTCCTTGAACAGCGGGAAGACGGCGGGCACCCTTGATCCAGTGGCGGTGACCAAAGGTGTGCCGGAGTACCACATCAGCGAATTCAGTGATGGAGACTTTGTTATGACGGTGCCCTACAACAAACCGTATGCCCTGTTTAACACCACACTTTGACTTTCGCTTGACCCCCTGGTGTCAATGGCCCGCTTGTAGCGTGTCATTGACGCATTGCCCGCTCAGCACACCGCCTGCATGCCACGCGACATTTGCCCCCTTTCCCTTCACAATGCCCCACCAATGGAACTTGCCGAGATGGCCGTGACTCAGTAGAGAACGGTCTTACAACCGACAGACACCTGCCCTTCCATTTTTCAGGAATTCCCCCTATGTGCGCTGCCCCCTCCACCATCCTTGTAGTCGAAGACGACGCCATCGTGCGCATGCTGATCGTCGATGTACTCGAAGAGTTGGAGTTCTCGGTGTTTGAGGCTGCCGATGCCGAACAGGCCCTCAAGATGGCTGAAGATGCCGATCAGCATATCGACCTGATGATGACCGATATGGGCCTGCCAGGCATGAGCGGCAAGGATCTGGCCACCCAAGTACGCGTGCTTCGCCCTAGCCTGCCGATCCTGTTCGCCAGCGGCTATGCCGAAAACATCGACGTACCCGCAGGTATGCAGGTAATTGCCAAGCCGTTCTCCATTGATCAACTGCGTGACAAGGTCAAATCGATGTTGCCTGCCGCTTGAGGGCACTGCCTCACAGGCAATGCCCACAACTGCGGCACTCAAAACCGTGAACACCCCCACATCCACTACATTCCCATCGACTGGGCACGGGCACGGCCTGGAAAGCCGGCAGTCATATCCTTGGCGCTTTTGTCGAACCGCCATGGACAGTGGCACGCAAGGCCGACGGAGTCACTCAGTTCACGTTGTTTGCAGGGATTAACGTGACGTTCGGCCAATAAAACAGGAAACTCTGGGCTTTGATCCCACGCCCTCTAAAAAGCACTCAGGAAGGACGCAACAACATGATTGGAAAACCGACGCGCCTGCTGTTGGCGAGCCTCTCGATACTCATGAGCACCGGCGCCTGGGCCGATTTCACGGCGACCCCGACTGAAGCCCGGGCCATTGCCAAGGAAGCCTACCTGTATGGCTACCCGGTAGTGGAGATGTACAAGACGCTCTACACCCAGGCCGTTGATAAAGGCGGTGCCAACTACAAGGCACCGTTCAATCATATCGGCAACACCGCCCAGGTGTTCACACCCAGGGACACCGCATTCGTCACCCCGAACTCGGACACACCCTACTCTTTCGTGTGGATGGACCTGCGCAAAGAGCCGTTGGTGCTGACCCTGCCCAAGATTGAAGACAACCGTTACTACTCGGTGCAGTTGATCGATCTATACACCCAGAACATCGCCTACCTGGGCACCCGCAGCACCGGCAACAATGGTGGCCACTACATGATCGCCGGGCCGGACTGGAAAGGTCAGCAACCTGTCGACGTCGATCGCGTGATCTACAGCGAAAGCAACATTGCCTATGCGCTGTACCGCACGCAGCTGTTTGATGAAAAGGACTTGAACAAGGTCAAGCAGATCCAGAATGGCTACAAAGTGCAGCCGCTGAGTGCCTACGTGAAACAGCCTGCGCCGGCCAAAGTAGCGAAGATCGAATGGCCTAAACCCATGGCAACCATGACCGAAGGCCCGCAGCTGTTTCGCTACCTCAACTTCATGCTGGCCTTTGCCGCGCCTCAGGACAGCGAGAAAGACCTGATGACGCGCTTTGCCAGGATCGGCATCGCCCCCGGCGCGCCCTTCAAGGTCAAAGACCTGACCGCTGAACAGCGCAAAGCCCTGGAAGATGGGATTGCCGATGGCCGCGCTGAGTTCGCCGCGTTCAAGAAAGACAAAATCGACACTCACCAAGTCACCAGCAGCGACCTGTTCGGCAGCCGTGACCGCCTGAAAAACAACTACTTGTACCGCTATGCCGGCGCAAACATGGGGATTTTCGGCAACTCCACCGACGAAGCCATCTACATGAGCTACTTCGTCGACAGCGAAGGCAAACCGGCCAACGGCGCACGCCACAGCTACACCGTGCACTTTGCCAAGGACCAACTGCCACCGGCCGAAGCGTTCTGGTCGCTGACCATGTACGACGCCAAAACCAAGCTGCTGGCGCCCAACCTCAAGAAGCGCTACCTGATCAACTCAGCGATGCTGCCCAACCTCAAACTGGACGCCGACGGTGGCCTGACCTTGGCCTTGCAGCATCACGAGCCGCCAAAGGCTGAACAGAGCAACTGGTTGCCGGCCCCGCCCGGTCCGTTTTACGCCGTACTGCGGATTTACCTGCCCAAGCCTGAGGTGGGGAATGGCCAATGGAAGCTGCCGCCACTGACCCCGCTTAAATAATGCTCGGGTGAAAGCAGCGTGCCCGTGCGCAAGGGCGGGCACGCGCCTGAAGACATCAGGCCGACAAGGGTGCTTGCGCCCTTGCCACAGTTAGTAGTCAGGGCTTTTTGAGCTTCACAAAGGACTGATGCAAGTCCGACGCCCAGCCGTCAATCACGCTTTTTACATCATCGGCCTTCATCACCTGCGAGTCGTTGGACAGCGGCTTGCCGGTGCCTTTGCGCACCACCTGGGCAATTACTTTGCCGCTGCCACCGTCGAGGAACTGCGCCTCAGTGCCCAGGGTGGTTTCCTGGTCACGAATGCCGGTGCCGGTGCTCACTGCAGCAGCCACCAGCGCTACAGGGACATACTCGTAGGGCTTGAGACTTTCGGTCTTGCTGCTGACGGCGGTAATGGCCGCACGCACTACGATCACACCTGGGCCTGGCGCGTTGGCCAGCGGCAGCGATTTGGCCAGCTCACGCTTGAGCGCCTGGTTGTAATAGGTGTTGATGCCGTTGAGGGTGCTGTCGGGAATTTTCGCGGTAGCTTGGGGTTTGGGGTAAAACTGCGTCGGTTCGATGAACACCGCCGTGAAGTTATTCAGACTCAGCTCGGGATCAACCCAGCGCATCACCTCGGCCCCTGAAGGCGACTTCGCCTCTTTGAGGTGGCTGTAGTCCGCGAGAAAACCTGAATATTCGTCCGGTTGCGTTACCTTGCTGGCACAGCCGAGCATTGCGATTGCAACGCACAGCGTGCTGATCATTAGCCTTGATTTCATCATTGAACTCCCTGGCAGTCATCGTCGATGGCCCTGAACTGTAGGTATAGCCCACTTATCCATTGATCGAAGGCGACCTGATTGCCGATTACGAGGGTAAATTGTGGGAGCGGGTTTGCTCGCGAATGCGGTGGGTCAGTCTACACGTCCTTCTCTAGATACTCCGCTTTCGCGAGCAAGCCCGCGCCCACAAGGGTTATGTGTAGGTCTGGGGATCTAAGGGTCCAGCACACCGCCGCTGTAGCTGTCCGACAACCGTGTGCCGGTGAATTTGGCCACCACCGCCCCCTGGGCCACCCGGCGCTCACGGTGGCGTGTCACCATGCGGCCGGTTTGCGCTGCCTGCAAAAACACTTCCGAAGACGGGTCGCCAGGGCAGCCTATAATGCGCGCGAAACGCTCGCCCTCTTCAACCAGGTCACCCAGGCTTTTTTCAAACACCAGCACGCCGGCGCAGGGCGCGAGGACGGTTTCCATGCAGCCCATGTCCACCACTTCGCCCTGCCATTCGCTGATCGTGGCGACTTCATCAATCACGCCATTGATGCACAGCCACGCCCACAGCCCGTCGGCGTCTTGTTGCGCGAGCGCATCGCTGACATCGGCCTGCCCGCGCAATTCGACAGTCGCGGCCAAGCGCGGCGCGCCATGGTTGATGATGGTTTCTTCAAAAGAGCCGTCACCGCCTTCATCCCAGACAATCACCACCTCGACCTGCAACGCGGCCGCCAATGCCAAGCCTTGTTCAGGCCAGAAACTGCGATGAACGTAAAGGTACGGCAAGGCCTCATCGTCGGTATGCAGGTCCAGCACCAGGTCGGCGTCGGACGCCAACTGCACTAAACTTTTTTGCCAATGCGCCAGGTTGCTCGCCGGGCGTTCCATGGCCAGGGAATGATCGAACGCACGGTTGAAATTCTGCCCGGTGGCCTCATGAAAACGCCCGAGCAATTTGCCCTGGCGAAACTGGCCAATGCCAAAGGGGTTGGCCTGGGGCACCACGGTCACACTGCCGCGCAGGCGGCCCTGGGCCTGACACGCCTGCAAGCGCGGCAGCAGTTGGTGCAGCACCAGCATTCCGGCGATTTCATCGGCGTGTACACCCGCTTGCAGGTGCACCTTGGGGCCACTGCCGTCGCCTTCAAAGCGCCAGGCGCCGATGTGCAGTGTGTTGCCGGCATCACCTGGCACCTGCCACGAAAGGTCTTTTGCCATGCCTTGCCCTCCTCTGATCATTTAATCGCTAGAGATTGAACACACGTTCAATTAACCTGAGCACCCTGGTCTTTTATCAAAGGCATGCCCGTGACCATCGACCCTCCCAAACTGCGCCGCGCCGACCCCGATGAACGCCGCGACTTATTGGTTGCCGCGACCCTTACCTGCCTGGCCCGTGACGGCCACGCCGGGATTTCCGTGCGCCGCATTGCCGCCGAAGCCGGCGTTTCGGTGGGTTTGCTCAACCACCATTTCGGCAGCATCGACGCGTTGATCGCCGAGACTTACCACAAGCTCGCCAATGAGCTGACCAGCGCGTTATGGGCGCAAGTCGAGCTGGCCGAAGGCGCCGCTGCGCGCCTGGACGCGTTTCTTAGCGCGTCGTTTTCGCCACGGGTGATGGACCCCGACCTGCTCGGCGTGTGGGTGGTGTTCTGGAGCCTGATCCGCCACTCGCCCCACGTAAACCAGTCCCACGAAAACAGCTACCGCGCCTACCTGGCGCTGATCCAACAGCTGCTGGACGACCTGGCCCGCAGCGAAAACCTGCTGATCCACGACAGCCACCTGGCCGCCATTGGCCTATCGGCGATGCTCGACGGGCTCTGGCTCGAGGGGTGTCTGAACCCCGGTACTTTCAGCCCCGCCAACGGGCTGCACATCTGTCGTTGCTGGGTACAGGGGTTGCGTTACGGAGCATTCGGCGCCGACCACATCTTGTGATTCCGAGTGGCGGGCGCTGAGCATGGCCAGGGTGCCGCTGACCGCGATCAACACGGCGCCGATGATCAGCGACACATCCATTGACGTGCCCCAGATCAGGCTCGAGAGCAAAAACGCCCAGATCAACCCGGTGTATTCGAACGGCGCCAGCAAGGTCGCCGTGGCCCGGCGGAAACTCGCAAACAACAGGAACTGACCTATGCCGCCGACCAGACCTGCGGCCAGCATCCCCAACCAGGCCGGGGTCGGCGCTGGCGTGTGGGTCCAGGGCAAGGTCAGCGCCATACAAACCACGAACACCACATTGGTGATCAGCATCTGCTCCAGCACCGAGGTTGCCGGGTCGACCTGGCGCAGCTGGATATAGGTGAACGCCCAGCACAACGCGGCCGCCAGGGTCAGCGCGATAGGCACTGGATCGAGCATGTTGCTGGGGCGACAGGCGATCACCACACCCACAAACCCGATGATCAGCGCCACCCATTGCCCACGGCTCGCACGTTCCTTGAGGATCAGCGCGGCCAGCAGCGTGACCATGACCGGCGCGGAGAAATACAAGGTGGTCATTTCCGCCAGGGTCAGGTCCTTGGCGGCGGTGTAATACAGCAACCACGCCAGCAGCGAGAGCAGCCCACGAATGATCAGCAGCTTGCGGCTCACCGAGCTCCACACCCGACGCAACAAGCCCATGCGCCCGGCGATCACGCACGCACCGACCACCACCAGGCTGCGCCAGAACAGAATGCTGAACACCGAATAATCGGCCACCAGCCATTTGATCACCGCGTCCTGCAACGCCAGAAACGCGTAGGCCAATGAGCACAGGGCTATCCCTTGCAGCGCGCGGTCCTGTTTCATCCCGCCGACCTGCGCAGCGGCGTGCCGCGCCGTTCGGCGATGGCGTAGACGCCCTCGATGAGGAAGGTCAGGCACAGGTAAACACCGGCCACCAACAATAAGGGTTGATAGATCTGCAAGGTCTGCGCACGTACGACGTTAGCCGCGCCCAGCAGGTCGACCACGGCGATGGTCGATGCCAGCGCGGTGGATTTGAGCAGCATCACCGTCTCACCGGCCAAGGTCGGCAACAGCAGACGCATCGCCCGTGGCAAGCGCACCCGCAGCAGGGCCTGGCGCGGGGTCATGCCAAATGCCGAAGCGGCTTCCATCTCGCCCTTGGGCACCGCCAGCAGGCCACCGCGAATCACTTCACCGACGTAGGCGCCCACCGACAACACCAGGGCGAACACGATGTACCAGTAGCCGTCACGCAGGAACGGCCACAAAAAACTGCCCCGGATCATCGGGAACTGGGCAAACAGGCTGCCCAGGCCGTAGTAGAAAATGTAGATCTGGATCAGCAGCGGTGTACCGCGCAGCACACTGGTGTAGGCCAGCGCACCGCGCGCCAGCCATTTGCGCCGTGATAACCGCGCCAGGGCCACCAGCACCGCGAGGGCAAAACCCAGCACGGCGCTGATCAACAGCAATGACAAGGTGGTCTGCAAGCCCTTGGCGATCAGCCCGGCGTAGTAACTTATCCACTCAGGCATGCGCGCCTCACTCGACAACCGGCATCCAGCGACGAATACGTCGTTCCAGGCGTCCGGACAGGTAGTTGGAAGCCAGCGTCACCAGGTAATACAAGGCGGCGGCCGTGAGGTAGAACAGCAAGTAATGACGGGTGGAACCCGCCGCCTGCTTGGCGGTGTACAGCAGCTCATTGGTACCGACCACGCTGATCAAGGCACTGTCCTTGATCAAGTTGATCCACAGGTTGGACATCCCCGCCAGCGCATACGGCGCCATGATCGGCAAGGTCACCCGGCGAAACAGGCCAAAGCCGCTCAAGCCAAAGGCCCGCGCCGCTTCGATCTGGCCGTGGGGAATCGCCAGGATCGCCGCGCGGAAAATCTCTGACGCATAGGCGCCCTGTACCAGCCCTAATACCAGGATCGCCACCAACGGCCCGCTGATGTTGACCTGGGCAAAACCCAGCCACAGCATCAACGCGTTGAGGCCCATGGAGCCTGCGTAATACAGCAGCAGGATCAGCAGCAGTTCCGGCACCGCGCGAAACACCGTGGTGTAACCACGCATCAACAGCGCAATCGGGCGCGGCGCACTGAGCTTGGCGCAGGCCACCACCAGGCCGATCAGCAAGCCCACGGCAAACGCGCCAACGGAGATTTGCAGGGTCATCCATAACCCTTTGAGCAGTGCGTTGCCCCATCCTTGGTCACCAAAGCTGAGGAGATCGAGCATTATTCGGTCTTCTGGGCGATTTGCTGATAGGGGCTGTCACAGGTCTTGCTCACAAAGGCCGGCGTGTCACCGCGCTTGCACGGGCTGACCGACAGGCCGAAATAGTGCTGGGACAAGTCGTCATAGTCCTTGCTCACCAGCAGTTCGCCGATGGCTTTGTCCAGGCGTGCCTTGAGCGCGGTGTCTTCCTTGCGCAAACCAGCGCCGACGCCACGCCCGATGATCGGGTCGTAGGGCACGCTGGCGATATGCGCCAGGCCGCTGGCTTCCGGGGTCTTGACCATCATGGCGATGGCGGTGTCGTCGGCCATCATGTAGTCGATACGCCCGGCGATCAGGTCGGCGTTGGCCGATTCCTGGGTGTCGTAGTACTTGAGGTCAGCAATGTTCTCGTAGTACTTCTTCAGGTAGTTGGCGCTGACCGTGGAGATCTGCACGCCGATCAACTTGCCCTTGAGGCCTTCGGGGGTGATGTCCACCGTAGCGCCTTTGGGGCCTGCCACGCCCAGCAGTGAATCGTAATAGGCGCGGCTGAAGGCGATTTGTTTTTCACGTTCATCGGTGACCGACATCGAGGAGAAAATCACGTCGATTTTCTTCGCCAGCAACGACGGAATGATGCCGTCCCACGCCACTTCCTTGATCTGACATTCGGCTTTCATGCCTTCACACAGCTTGTGGATCAGGTCCACTTCAAAGCCCGACCACTGGCCGTTACCGCCTTTTACGGTGAACGGCGGATAGGGTTCGGCCGCCACCGCGAACACGATGGGTTTTTCTACCGCCAGGGTAAAACCTGCGGTCAACATCAACACTGCACTGCCCAACCACGTTGCCATGCGTTTGCATTTCATGATTTGCCCCGTCTTTTTCTGGAGTTAGCGAGTTTGATGCGCGTTGACGAACTGTCGGCAACGCTCACTGCGTGGGTCGAGGAACACCGCGTCCGGCGTGCCGGTTTCTTCGATCAAGCCTTGGTGCAGAAAAGCCACTTTGGAGGACACATCCCGGGCGAAGGCCATTTCATGGGTGACCAGGATCATGGTGCGGCCTTCTTCGGCCAGGGAGCGGATCACACGCAGCACTTCGCCCACCAGTTCGGGGTCGAGGGCTGAGGTGGGTTCGTCGAACAGCATGACTTTGGGGCGCATGGCCAACGCGCGGGCAATCGCCACACGCTGCTGTTGGCCGCCGGACAGGAACGCCGGGAATTCATTGCGTTTGGCGGCCAGGCCAACGCGGTCGAGCAAGGCTTCGGCGCGCTCGATGGCCTCGGCACGGCTTTCGCGCAGCACCTGGGTGGGCGCTTCGATAAGGTTTTCGAGGACGGTGCGGTGCGGCCACAGGTTGAAGTTCTGGAACACCATGCCCAGGGTCGAGCGGATGCGTACCAATTGCTTGGCATCGGCCACCAGCGGCGCGCCGGGCATGCCGTAGTTGAGCTTGATGCTTTCACCGTCGACATGGATGCTGCCCTGGTCGGGCACTTCAAGCATGTTGATGCAGCGCAGCAAGGTGCTTTTGCCTGAGCCGCTGGCGCCGATCAGCGAAATCACCTCACCTTCGTTGGCCGTGAGCGAGATGCCTTTGAGCACTTCGATATTGCCGAAGCGCTTGTGCAGGTCGATCACCTCAATCATCTTGCGCGCTTCGACAGGCGGCAGCACGTCGATCTCAGGCGTCGGCGCCACACGCGGCTCGCCCGCAAGCTTGGCGACGAACCTGGCGATACGCTGGCAGGCTTCGGCCAGGCGTGCTTCGCCCAAGGTGAACGACAGCCGCACAAACCCTTGCGCCGGCTCGCCAAACGCCGCGGCATCCAGCACCGAAACACCCGCCTCGCGGAACAGGCGCCAGGCAAAATCCAATGAGCCCAAACCCGTGCCGCGCACGTCCACCAGCACAAACATCCCGGCTTGCGGCGCTTGTACCTTGATGCCGGGGCACGCACTCAGGCCGGCCACGACCAGGTCACGGCGGCGCCGGTAGATGTCGCGCATGCCCACCGTCACTTCGTCATGGGCCAGCACGGCTGCTGTGGCGGCTTCCATCACAAAACCCGGCAGGCCGTAGAGCATGCTCAGCACCAGGGTTTCGGCGTGGGCGATCATTTCCGGCGAGGCGATCAACCAGCCGGTTCGCCAGCCGGTCATGGCGTGGGATTTGGACAGGCTGCCAATCACGATGCAGCGCTCGGCCATGCCGGGTAACGCGGCGAGGCTGTGGTATTGGCCGTCAAACACCAGGCTTTCGTAGACCTCATCCACCACCACCCACAGGTCGTGGGCGGTAGCCAGGTCGGCTATCGCTTGCAGTTCCTGCGGGTTGAGCACCACGCCGGTGGGGTTATTGGGGTTGGAGAAGAAGATGGCGCGGCTGCGCGGGGTGATGGCGGCAGCCAGGCGTTGTGCATCCAGGCGAAACCCGGACTCCGGCGAGCACGGTACGCGCACCAGGGTGGCGCCACTGGCTTTGAGCGTGGCTTCGTAGGTGACGTACATCGGGTCGAGCACCAGCACTTCATCACCGGCTTGCAGCAGGCACAGGGAACTGATGAACAACGCGTTCTGTGCGCCGGGCACGATGATCACGTTGTCGGCGTTTAGTGAGCGTGCCAGGGTCTTGCTGTAGCGCGCCGCCACAGCCTCGCGCAGGGCGGCGCGGCCGGGGATTTCGGTGTAGTGCGTGTCACCGCTGTGCAACGCGCTGACTGCGGCTTCGGTGATGAAGGCCGGCGTGGCGAAATCGGGGTCGCCGACGCTGAGGATGATGATGTCTTCGCCCTGGCTGGCAGCCTGGAACGCGGCGTGGTGGATGTCCCAGGCGGCGACGCCCTGCCCTGCAATTCGTTCGACGAAGGGGGAAAACCGCATGCCAGAGCCTCTCGTTCAAGAAGAAAAAGCGCGAACCCGGTTGTGTGCAAACGGGTGGATGCGGTCAACATAGTGCAAACTGAACAGTCGTTCAATGGGTATGTTTGAGGGGGTGTCGTTTATCGAGTGAACAGGTCGTGAATAACATTTGCGGGGGAGTTTGAGTGTGGCGGATGAGTGCATATCCGTTATCGGGGTAACGGCGGCTAAGGGTTGCGCCCTGACGGCGGTTCACCTTGGCAACAGCAGAGCTACACACGATCAAATGTGGGGGCTGGCTTGTCGAGCCAGCACCCACACATGGAGCAGCAGGCAGATCAGATCAGGATAAAAATTAGCGCCAACCCAGCGAAAATCGCCCATTTTTCCAGGTAATACCGCGCACGATTACGCTTTTTCAGTTCCTTGCCACGCAAACGAATCTTGTACAACCGCGTAAACGCGCGGTTCAAACCACCGGTCTTGTCCCCCTCATCATTAGGCGAACCCGCAGCCGCCATTACATTACGGCTGAACCAACGGTTAAACGCCGCCGCCCAGCGGTACTTCATCGGGCGCTCAATGTCACAGAACAGAATGATGCGGTTCTGCTGCGTAGTGTTTTCCGCGTAGTGAATGTAAGTCTCGTCAAACATCACCGGCTCACCGTCCCGCCAGTAGTAACTCTCGCCATCCACATTGATGTAGCAACCCGGATCGTTCGGCGTGTCCAAGCCCAGGTGGTAACGATAAGAGCCTGCATACGGGTCACGGTGGCGCACCAGCTTGGAGCCCGGCGGCAGCTCGGCAAACATCGCCGCCTTGATCGAGCCAATGCCTTGCACCAGCTCAGTGGTACGCGGGCACAGCTTCATCGCCGAAGGGTGACTGTCGCCGTACCACTTAAGGTAAAAGCGCTTCCAGCCCGACTTGAAAAACGAGTTGAAACCCACGTCATTGTATTGGTCCGAGCGCTTGATCTCGCCCGCGCGCATCAGGTTCTGACCTTCCTGGCGGATTTCCTCCCAGTGCTCCTGCAGCGGGCTCAGGTCCGGAAAGTCGCTGGGCGACAGAAACGGACGGCTTGGCTGCCTGGAAAACAAGTAGAGGAAACAGTTGATCGGCGCAAGGAACGTCGAGTGATCGCTAAGCTGGCGACCCAGCTTGTGTCGCACTCTGCCACGCAGGTGAACATACGCAATGGAGGCAACGTAGAGAACAACAATGATGAGTTTCAAGGGATTCGTCACAAGTTAGAAGAGAACAGGCTGCTCCTGCATGCCCACAACGGCCGAGGATAAATAAGCAGCACCTGAAATCACGATTACATAGTGGCGGCTGGCCGGACGAGTCACTTCCTAAACCACGCCTTAGACCTTTATTTAGCCACAGTTTGTAACCAAAGGTTAACTAAGAATTGTGAAAAGCTGTCTACGCAACGCGTAGGACTCACGTGCGCCTGCCTGGATGCAAGCCCAGAGTGAGGCTATTTACAGCGCAGGCGGTTGCGCTGGCAACCCACAAAAAACTCGGCACCCAACCAGGTTCAATCCCCTTTCAGTTATCATCGCGCCAATCAATCTCCAGCAAAAGGAACTTGCATGAAACTTCAACCAGACCCGGACTTCACCGCGCTTCAGGGCGCCTGGGAGCAGACTTCCCTGGAAGACAGCGGCGTACTCAACCCTGCGGACGCACACAGCGCGCCAGGCGCCATTACCACGATTGAGGGTGATCAGTTCGAAGTCCGAACCGTCGCTGGCAACGTATTGCTGGCTGGCCGGTTTTCCCTGGACAGCAGCACCACGCCCAAACGTATTACCTGGGTAGATTCCATGGGCGATGACGCCGGCAAAGCGTTACCCGCCAGTTATCGCCTCGAAGGCGATAATTTTGTGTTTATCGCAGCGGATGAAGGCATGCCCCGCCCAACGGTCTTCAGCACCGGGCCAGGGCAAACCATGCGCGCCTTCGTGCGCCGCACCTGAAAACCGCATGCCATCCGAAACGCCGACATGCTTTTCACACGGTGTTTACTTCCTGGCCTTTAGCGTAAGGCCACCTACTCCAGTGAATCACTTGGCCCGCCTCTTCTGTCGCGGGCCTTTTTTTGTGCGCGAAAAACCCGCTCAAACAGCGCGCTTGATGGCCGTCAGGGTGAAACACAACGGCAATTGGGCCGACTGGTGCTCGTACTGGTCATACAGCTCCTCGCGGTTGGAGTGCGGATACTCCTGCAGATGCTCGATCTGCAAGTGCGCCGCAATCGCCGCGGTGACGACGCTGCCCAGGGTATGCACATACCAGTAGGACGTCGGCCCAGGCACCTCTGTCAGCCCTTCATACACAATTGACGCCTGCAACACGAACGGATCGCGTTGAAAATACGAGCTGTCGGGCAAAAACGGGTTGCTGGCCTGAGGGGCGAAGACTTCCAGGAAAGGGTGAGTCTCGTAGATCACCAGGGTGCCGCCGGGCTTGAGGGTACTGGCCACGTGCTGCATGAACAGCGCCACATCCGGCATCCAGCCGAGTACGCCAATCGTCACCAAGGCAATATCGAACCGGCCAAGCAAACGCTCAGGCAGGTGATGGATATCGGCTTCGATGAATTGCGGGTTATGCGGGGAAATATCAGCCAACTCCCGAGCTTGCGCCAGAAAGGCTGTCGATTGATCGACACCCACCACCTCGCGCGCGCCCAGGCCAAACAGCGACAGGCTTTCACGCCCGTTGTTACAGCCGACTTGCACCACCGACTTGCCGGCAACGCCGACAGTTTGCAACAACGCGGTGATGGTGGGATCGAGGCAGGAAAAAGCCGGCTCAACGACTGATTGCAGCAAGGTATTCCAGGTCGCAGTATCTTTGTGCAGCGCGGCAGAGGCGTCCCAGGCGGCCTTATTATCGGCGATTGCCTGTTGGGCTGAGGGCATGTCCATTGCGTCTCCAGGGAGTCATTTCAGCGGGCTACGGAAAATAATCCAAACGCCCGTCAGATGAAACCCTCAGCGGCAGCGAAACTTCTGTTCAGGCCCACGGGTCACTAGCCCAATGAGTGTCCAGCCCCTGAACACCCTTTGCGAAGACAACGCCGTGGCCAATCACTCTGACTTGCGTAATACCTTGTCCCTGGACAGCCTCAATTTTTTCCTGGCCGATGTGCGCGACGGCCTCGGGCCTTACCTGGCGATTTACCTGCTGGCCGTGCACAAATGGGACCCGGCCAGCATCGGCGTGGTCATGACCCTGGCGGGCATCGCCGCACTGGTCACCCAAGGCCCGGCGGGCGCGCTGATCGACCGCACACGCAGCAAGCGCGCGGTGATTGCGGCGGCTGCCATCCTGGTGACCATCAGTTGCCTGATGCTGCCATTTGTCAGCGCCTTCAGTTGGGTGGCCTTGACCCAGGCCGCCAGTGCCGTGGCCGCCTCGGTGTTTGCACCGGCCATATCGGCCATTTCCCTCGGAATTACCGGGCCACGCGCCTTCACCCGCCGAACGGGGCGCAACGAAACCTTCAACCACGCCGGCAATGCTGTGGCAGCGCTGCTGGCCGGCGGCCTGGCGTACCTGTACGGCCCGGTGGTGGTGTTTTACTTGATGGCCTTTATGGCGTTGGCCAGTATCGTGGCCGTGAGCTGCGTGTCGGCCAAGGCGATTGACCATGAAGTCGCCAGGGGCTTTGACCCGGCCCACCACAGCGATCACGAACAACCGTCCGGTGTGAAAGTCCTGCTGGCCAACCGGCCGCTGCTGATATTCGCCATCTGCTGCGCCCTCTTCCACCTGGCCAATGCGGCGATGCTGCCGTTGGTCAGCCAGAAGCTCGCGCAGATCAACCTGCAGATGGCCACGCCACTGACCTCGGCGTGCATCGTCGCCGCGCAGTTGGTGATGGTGCCGATGGCCTGGCTGGTGGGGTTCAAGGCCGATGTGTGGGGTCGCAAACCGCTGCTGCTCGCAGGTTTCCTGATCCTGCCACTGCGCGGCGTGCTCTACACCTTGTCCAGTGATCCTTACTGGCTGGTGGCGGTACAGATGCTCGACGGCATCGGCGCGGGGATCTTTGGCGCGCTGTTCCCGGTGATCGTCAAGGACCTGACCCAGGGCACCGGGCGTTTTAATGTGAGCCTCGGCGCGCTGTCCACGGTGTTTGGCCTGGGTGCGGCGTTGAGTAGCAGCCTGGCCGGTTTCGTGGTGCAACAGGCCGGCTACAACGCGGCATTCCTGACCCTGGCCGGCGTGGCGGCCGTGGCCTTGGCGCTGTTATGGCTGGCGATGCCGGAGACTCTGGAGAAACCATCGTTCGCCTGCCATACAACTGTCGCCTGACATATGCGACAATGCGCGCCAAATTCCAACACACAGCCAAAATTTTCTGCTCAGCGACCGGGTTTCGCGCCTTGATGTCGCTGTTGACGCATGCCTGAAGGCTCCTGCCGCCACGCTCGCAACTCATTGATAGGTAAAGTAATTGATCTCCACAGCTAACATCACCATGCAGTTCGGCGCCAAGCCGCTCTTCGAGAACGTCTCGGTCAAATTCGGCGCCGGCAACCGTTATGGTTTGATCGGTGCCAACGGTTGCGGCAAGTCGACCTTCATGAAAATCCTTGGCGGCGACCTCGACCCGTCCGGCGGCCAGGTCATGCTGGAGCCAAACGTGCGCCTGGGTAAACTGCGCCAGGACCAGTTCGCCTACGAAGAATTCACCGTACTCGACACCGTGATCATGGGCCACGAAGAGCTGTGGCGGGTAAAGGCTGAGCGTGACCGCATCTACTCGCTGCCGGAAATGAGCGAAGAAGACGGCATGGCCGTTGCCGAGCTGGAAACCGAATTCGCCGAAATGGACGGCTACACCGCCGAATCCCGCGCCGGTGAACTGCTGCTGGGCCTGGGTATTCCGCTGGAGCAGCACTTTGGCCCGATGAGCGAAGTCTCACCAGGCTGGAAACTGCGCGTATTGCTGGCCCAGGCGCTGTTCTCCGACCCTGAAGTGCTGTTGCTCGACGAACCGACCAACCACTTGGACATCAACACCATCCGCTGGCTGGAAAACATCCTGACCCAGCGTTCCAGCCTGATGATCATCATCTCTCACGACCGTCACTTCCTGAACAGCGTGTGCACCCACATGGCTGACCTGGACTACGGCGAGCTGCGCCTGTTCCCGGGCAACTACGACGAGTACATGACCGTGGCGACCCAGTCCCGCGAGCAGCTGCTGTCGGACAACGCCAAGAAGAAGGCGCAGATCTCCGAACTGCAATCCTTCGTCAGCCGCTTCTCGGCCAACGCCTCGAAAGCCAAGCAAGCCACGTCCCGCGCCAAGGCGATCGACAAGATCCAGCTGGCCGAGGTCAAGCCGTCGAGCCGTGTGAGCCCGTTCATCCGTTTCGAGCAGAACAAGAAGCTGCACCGCCAGGCTGTGATGGTCGAAAAAATGGCCAAGGGCTTCGACGGCAAGCCGCTGTTCAAGGACTTCAGCTTCCAGGTTGAAGCTGGCGAGCGCGTGGCGATCATCGGCCCGAACGGTATCGGCAAGACCACCCTGCTGCGCACCCTGGTCAACGAACTGACCCCGGACGCCGGCAGCATCAAGTGGACCGACGCCGCAGAGCTGGGCTACTACGCCCAGGACCACGCCCATGACTTCGAAGACGACGTGACCCTGTTCGACTGGATGGGCCAGTGGACCCAAGGCGAGCAGATGATCCGTGGCACCCTGGGCCGCATGCTGTTCTCCAACGACGAGATCCAGAAGTCGGTGAAGGTGATTTCCGGTGGTGAGCAAGGCCGCATGCTGTTCGGCAAGCTGATCCTGCAAAAGCCGAACGTGCTGATCATGGACGAACCCACCAACCACTTGGACATGGAATCCATCGAAGCGCTGAACCTGGCGCTGGAAAACTACCCGGGCACGCTGATCTTCGTCAGCCACGACCGTGAGTTCGTATCGTCCCTGGCCACCCGCATCATCGAGTTGAGCGCCACCGGCGTGATCGACTTCAGCGGCACCTATGACGACTACCTGCGCAGCCAAGGCGTGGTGTTCTAAGCACCCGCGGCTAGCCGGCTTGCTGTGGCGAGCAGGCTTGCCCTGCGCTGGGCTGCGAAGCAGCCCCAATAAAAAACACCGCGTTCTGCCAGGCAAAACGCGGTGTTTGGTTTTAGGGCCGCTGCGCAGCCCAGCGCAGGGCAAGCCTGCTCGCCACATCGAGCCTGTTCACCACAATAGACCGGCTTATGATGACGGCCTACTCAGCAAAACCCGTTAGCCAGCTTCCTTTTCCCCCACGCCCTTGCCATCATGCCCTCACCGCCCGCCCGCGAATGAGTGACCATGCCTGCCGCCGCCCCCAGCTCTCTGTCGATCACCCTGCAGATCGTCTCCATTGTCTTCTACACCTTTATCGCGTTTATCTGCATCGGCCTGCCGATTGCGGTGATCCCAGGCTATGTGCATGAACAACTGGGCTTCAGCGCCGTAGTCGCCGGGGTCACCATCGGCTCGCAATACCTGGCCACCCTGCTCAGCCGCCCGATGGCTGGGCGCATGTCGGATAACGTCGGCACCAAACGCGCCATTGTGTTGGGTTTGGCCGGCATCCTGGTCAGTGGCGTGCTGACATTTTTCGCAACCTTGCTTGAAAGCATCCCCGCCGTGAGCCTTGGGGTGTTGATCGTCGGCAGGCTGTTGCTCGGCGTGGCCCAAGGCCTGATCGGCGTTGGCACCATCAGTTGGTGCATGGGCGCGGTCGGTGCCGAACACACGGCGCGCTCGATCTCCTGGAATGGCATCGCGTCCTACGGCGCCATCGCGATTGGCGCGCCGCTGGGCGTGGTGATGGTGGCCGACTATGGCTACACCAGCCTGGGCGTCGCGCTGTCCGTGTTGGCCGCCTTGGGCCTGGTGCTGATCCGCAATAAACCGTCGGTGCCGGTGGTGCGTGGCGAGCGGCTGCCATTCTGGTCGGTGTTCGGGCGCATCGCGCCGTTTGGCGCCAGCCTGTGCCTGGCGTCTATCGGCTACGGCACGCTGACCACCTTTATCACCCTGTATTACCTCAACCGTGGCTGGGTCGGTGCGGCGTACTGCCTGACGGTGTTTGGCGTGTGTTTTATCTTGTCGCGCCTGGTGTTTATCTCCGCCATCAGCCGCTTCGGCGGGTTCAGCGCGGCGATTGCCTGCATGACCATCGAGACCGTCGGCCTGACCCTGTTGTGGCTGGCGCCCTCCACCGGTGTGGCGCTGATCGGCGCCGGGCTGACCGGCTTCGGTTTGTCGCTGGTGTACCCGGCGCTCGGCGTGGAGGCCATCAAGCAAGTGCCCAACAGCAGCCGTGGCGCGGGGCTGAGTGCGTATGCGGTGTTTTTTGATCTGGCCCTGGCGATTGCCGGGCCATTGATGGGCGCCGTGGCACTGAACCTCGGCTATGGCTGGATCTTCTTCTGCGCCGCGCTGCTGTCGGTCACGGCCCTGTGCCTGACCGTGCAGCTCAAGCGCCGCGCTTACTGATCAGCGGTCTGCAAACCGGCGCGGGTCGACTGACCCAGGGTATGCACGAAGAAGCGCCCCGCCTCCGAGATCAGGTCGCGGTGGATGCCTTCGCGGTCGACACCGTCGGCATCCGTGCAAATCGCCGGCATGGCCAGCAGTTGGTCGCTGTCACACGGCGCCATGAACACAAAGTGCCCGGCCCCGGCCAATAGTTTGAAATCCGGCGGCTGCGGCAGTTTGCGCGCCAGGGCAGCGGCGTTCTTGTCCACGGCCACCAGCTTGTCGCCGTCGCCACTGTAGAGCAGCACCGGCACGTGCACATCGGCCAACGTGTGGCGGCCAAACATCAGGCTCAACGGCGCCATCAGCATCAAGGCGTGAATACGCGGGTCGGCTTGCGGCTGCAGGTCTTCACGGTCGACCACCAGCTCACCTTTGGTGGTGCAGGCGTCGCGGTCTTCCGGGCGCTCCTGGCAATAGCGGCGCAGGCGGTCGAAATCCGGCTTGGCACCGGCCAGGATCAGCGCGGTTTCGCCGCCGGCGGAATAACCGATGACCCCCACTTGGTCGACATTGACGAACGGCGACAGCATCGTGTCGCCCAGGGTCGCGGTAATGGCTGCGGAAATCTGAATCGGCCGCCCGTACAAGTTGCTCACCGTGCCCAGGCGGCTGTGATCCTTGTAGTTGTCGCCGGGATGCAGCACGGCTACCACTACAAACCCCTTGCGCGCCAGGGAAGTGGCCAGATCGTGCAGCGCCAGCGGTGTACCGGTGTTGCCGTGGGACAACATCAGCATCGGGAAACGCCCGATGGCCACTTTGGAATCCTGGGTGGCAGCCACGTGGTAGGGACCCAACTGCGTGGAATGCTCGTCATCGGTGGACGGATAGAACGCGATGGCGTTCATCGGCTGCTGATCCAGCGGGTCGAGAAAACTCATGCGATGAAAGCCCACACTCCAATGCGGGTGCGGCGCCGGGGCGGCGTGCACTGAAATCAGGCCACCGAGCAGGGAAAGAACCAAAACAGCACAAAGACGCATCATGGGGATGTCCACCTTTGCTGCGCGACCACGTTCAACACCCGCGGCATGTCGGTTTGAAAAGTCCATGGGCCAAGGCACTCGCTCCGGGTGATAAACCCATGCGTGCATAACCTGGGCCAAAGTAATGACAGCGGGTAAACGAAAAAACTCCGTACTCCGGTCGCGTTCAGGCGATCAGAATACAGAGTTTAGGCGCCCCGGTTCAGATTGGAACCGAACAGAGGCGAACTTTACACAAGCCTTACGCGGCGGCGAACAATTGTTCGTTGATCACTACGTTGGCGTCGCTCAAGGCCTTGCTGCGAACTTCTTCACCGTACGCCAGGCCTTGGGCGCGGACAAATTCGATATCAGTGATGCCGAGGAAGCCAAACACCAGTTTCAAGTAATCCTCGTGCCCCACATTGCTCGCCTGGCCCGCATGCAGACCGCCAGCGGTGGAAACAATGATCAGCTTCTTGCCGCCGCACAGGCCTTCAGGGCCCGCTTCGGTGTAACGGAAGGTTTGGCCGGCCACGGCAATACGGTCGATCCAGGCCTTGAGCTGGGACGGCACCGAGAAGTTGTACATCGGCGCACCGATGACTACAGCGTCGGCGGCGATGAATTCAGCCAGGGACGTAGCGCTCAGTTCGGCCTCGTGTTTTTGTACGGCGTCGCGCAATTCGGCAGCGGTACCCAGGGCGCCCAGGGTCAGGCCGGAAAAGTGGCTGATGCCTTCGGCAGCCAAGTCACGATAGGTCACTTCCACACCTGGCTCAGCCGCTTGCCAGGCCTTGACCACACCAGCGCTGAGCTGACGCGAAGCCGAGTTGTCGCCGAGGATGCTGGAATCGATATGCAACAGTTTCATGCGGGTTCTCCAAGTGAGGATCGCGGCTGGGCGATCGAATGAGGTTAATCCTACACATGAACCCAATAGTCGATTAGACGGCACAAATGTGATTGTTCGTCCTGCCAGCAGGACAATCAGCTCGCCAACTCAGTGCGAAGACACATAAATCGATGCCGACGTAGGCGCCGGCAGCGCATAGGTGCGTTTCATCCACTGAATCTCCTCCTGGGGCGTACGCCCGAACAAGCGCTTGAACTCTCGGCTGAACTGCGAGGCGCTTTCATAGCCCACCTGAGCACACGCCGTGGCGGCAGTGATGTCGTTGCGCAGCATCAACAAGCGCGCCTGGTGCAGGCGCGTGGACTTGAGGTATTGCATCGGTGAGGTGTCGGTGACCGTGCGAAAGTGCGCATGAAAACTCGGCACGCTCATCATCGCCTCGCGCGCCAACGCTTCCACGTCCAGGTGCTGGTGGTAGTCCCCATGAATCTTGCGGATTGCGCGTGCCACCTTGCCGAACTGGCCTTGGCGGTTAAGCGCGGCGCGCATCGAACCGCCCTGCTCGCCTGTAAGGATGCGGTAGTAGATCTCGCGCATCAGCGCGGGGCCGAGAACCTGTGCCTCCATCGGCGCACTCATGGCTTCGAGAAACCGCAGCAGCGACTCACTGAGTTTGTCGTCCATGGGCGAGGAATACATGCCGCGCGGCTTGGCTTCGAGCAATTCGGGAAACGCATCCAGCGCCAACATCAATTCGGCGGCGAGGGTGAAATCCAGGCGCAAGTACACCGCCAGCATCGGCTCTGCTTCGCTGGCCTCGGTTTCCATGGTGAACGGCACCGGCACCGACACCACCAGGTAATGCTGGGCGTCGTACAGGTAAATCTCTTCACCCAGGTAACCGCGCTTGCGCCCCTGGCAGACGATCACGATGCCGGGGTCGTACAGCACCGACACCCGGTGCAGCGGCCGATTTGAGCGCAGGAAACGCACATCCTCCAGAGCGCTCAGGTTATAGCCTTCGACAGGCGCCAAGCGCCCCATCAGCTCGATGATTTTTTGGGTGCGACCCATGGCGCATGGCTCCTGGCGAAAACAGCACGGTACTGCGCAAACACCGATATGGCTATGCACTCATAGGAATAGGCAATCAGCACATTGGAATGGATATTCGCTCAAACCGCAGTGTTCCGTAGCCTGAAACAGCACTTTCAGCCTTCGGAGTTTGCCCATGCTTATCGTCTACAACCCTGCCACCGGCGAAGAAATCGGCCGTGTGACCAAGCACACCTCAGCCCAGGTCAAGGCCGCCGTTGACCGCACCTGCGCAGCCTTCCCCGAATGGTCCGGCAAACTCGCCAAGGAGCGCAGCGACATTCTGCGCCGCTGGCACGACAGCGTTAAGGCGGACAAGGAGGCCTTCGCCGAACTGCTGTGCCGTGAAAACGGCAAGTGCCTGAGCGAAGCCCGAGGTGAAATCGACTACGGCCTGGGCTTTATCGAGTGGTACGCCGAAGAGGCCAAACGCGTCTACGGCGACACCATTCCCACCCACGACCGCAATGCCAATGTCATGGTGACCAAAGAAGCCATCGGCCCCGTAGCGGCCATTACGCCGTGGAACTTCCCGTTCATGATGATCACCCGCAAAGTCGCCACGGCCCTGGCCGCCGGCTGCACCATGGTGATCAAGCCCGCCGAAGACACACCGCTCACCGCCCTCAAGCTGCTGGACTACGCACGCAAGGCCGGTATCGAAGCCGGTGTGCTTGAAGTGGTGGTGGGTGATCCCAAGGAGATCGGCCTGATCCTCACTGGCGACCCACGTATCCGCAAGATCTCGTTCACCGGCTCCACCGGTGTGGGCAAATTGCTCGCAGCGCAGTGCGCAGCGACTATCAAGAAGATGACCCTGGAGCTGGGCGGCAATGCGCCGTTTATTGTGTTTGAGGACGCCAACCTGGATGAGGCGGTAAAAGGACTGGTCGGCGCCAAACTGCGCAACTCGGGCCAGGTGTGCATCTCGCCGAACCGGATCTTTGTGCAGCGCAGCATTCTCGAAGACTTTATCGAACGCATGAAGGCTGCCGTCGCCAACATCGAAGTGGACCAGGGCCTGCGCGAAGGCTTTGTGGTCGGGCCGCTGGTCAATCAACTGGGTTTTGACAAAGTCGTGCGTCTGGTCGAGGACGCCAAGGCGGCGGGCGCCAACGTGCTGATGGGCGGCAAACCCCACGCCAAGGGCGGGCTGTTCTATGAACCGACCGTATTGACCGGCTTGCAGGACGATTCACCGCTGGCGACCGAGGAGATCTTCGGCCCCGTGTTCGCCGTCTACTCGTTCAAGGACGAAGAAGAAGTCATCGCCCGCGCTAACCAGACCGAGTTCGGCCTGGTGGCCTATGCCTACACCAGCGCGCAGGGCCGGTCGTTGCGCCTGTCACGTCAACTGGAGGCCGGCATGGTGATCCTCAACTCGGGTTCTGTGGGCACGGCGTCGGTCCCGTTTGGTGGCATCAAGCAGTCCGGCTATGGGCGTGAAGGTAGCTATTACGGGATCGAGGAGTACGTGCACGTGAAGTATGTGTTGATGGCGGGGGCGCAGTTCTAAGCCTTCTCACCCTCCAAAAGCCAGTGCCTGCAAGGTGCTGGCTTTTTTTAGGCTGGATTTGCGCACGCCACACGCGGATAGTTCGTCCCACTGACAGGACAATAGGTTGACCATGCAAGACCTCAACGACCTCTACTACTTCGCCAAAGTCGTCGAAGCCGGCGGCTTTGCGGCGGCCGGCCGGCTGCTGGGGATTCCCAAGTCACGGCTGTCGCGGCGCATCGCTGAACTGGAAGAACGCCTTGGCGCCCGCCTGTTGCAACGCACCACGCGGCAATTGACCCTCACTGCCGTCGGCGAGCGCTACCTGCGCCATTGCCAGGCGATGCTGCTGGAAGCGGAAATGGCCGACGAGGCCGTGGCCAGCATGTCCAGCGAACCCCGCGGGCGCCTGCGCGTGAGTTGTCCGGTGGGCATGGCGCAGCACATGTTGCCAGGCATCGTTGCCGGCTTTCTCGCCGCTCACCCACTGGTGCAGCTGGAAATGACCCTGGTTAACCGACGCGTCGACCTGGTGGCCGAAGGTATCGATGTGGCCCTGCGCGTGCGCGAATTGGGCGATGAAGACCCGTTGCTGGTGACCAAGCGCCTGCGCCAGGCCCAGACAGTCTTGGTGGCCAGCCCGCAGTTCCTGCAAGGCCGCCAAATCAACACCCCGGACGATCTCAAGCAATTGCCGGTACTCGCTGCGCTTGAGGCCGATCGCCTGGTGCACTTGCGGTTGATCGACCCGCAGGGCAATACCGAAAACCTATCCATGGAAGCGCGCCTGGGCATCGACGACTTTATCGTGCGCAAAGCCTGCGCCTTGCAGGGCCTGGGCTTTACCCTGCTGCCAATGATGTATTGCGAAGAGGAGCTGGCCAGCGGCCAATTGGTGCAGTTGCTGCCGCAATGGTCTTCGCCGGGCGGCTGGTTGCAGGCGGTCTACCCGCACCGCCGTGGCGTGTTACCGGCGATTCGGGCCTGGATCGACTATCTGGAAGAAGCCTTCAAGGGTTGCGGAGACCGTTTGCTATGAAGATGAGCGAAGCACAAGTCGCGGCATTCTGCCTGGGCCTGCCCGGCGCGCGGGAAGACTACAAGTGGGGCGGCGTGCGCGTGTTCTCGATTGCCGGCAACAAGATGTTCGCCCTGCAGAACCTGCGCGGTGACTCACTGGCGTTCAAGGTCGACAAGGAGCTGTTCCTCGGCCATGTGGACCGCCCTGGCATCCACCCCGCGCCGTACCTGGCGCGGGCGCAGTGGGTGATCATGAACACGCCCTACCCGCTGGGCGCCGAGGAACTGCGTGGCCTGTTGCAGCGCTCGCACCAGTTGGTGGTAAGCAAATTGCCCAAGCGCGCGCAGGTGGGACTGAAGCTGGATTGATGGTTCAACGCGCAAACGGCAGTGCGCGCTCAATGGCCATCGCCGCCCCCAGCGCCAAATGCTCGTGCCAGGGCCGTGCAACGATCTGTACACCCACCGGCAAACCCGAGTCAGCAGTACCGGCGCGCACCACCACACAGGGCCAACCGGCCAGGCTGTATGGCAGCGTATGGCTGAACAACCCTGGCCGGGCGGTGCCCAACAGCGGCGCCGGGGCCGCGTCAACCGGGCACAGGATAATGTCGTAGTCCGCCATGAACCCCAGCATGGCACTGCGAAACTGATCCCAATCCGAGAGCAACTGTATCGCCTGTGCCCCGGAGCCTTTGCCCATTGCCCAGTAGCGCTCGGTAATATCGCGAGCATTACGCAATGCCGAAGGGAACGCCTGACGGACCACGGCGCCCGCACCCGCCAGCAGGTCGGCAGCCACCTGTAGCGTGACCTGGGTGCACGTGTCTATCGGTTCGATACCGCCCTCGCTGTACCAGGCGACGCGCAAACCATTCAGTGCCTGTGGAGGCATATCCGGCAGCGGCATTGGAATCACCCCACAATCGTGCCCATCCTCACCGGCGATCACCCGGAACACCAGGTCCAGGTCTTCGACATGCCGGGCCATCGGGCCGATCTGGCTGCGGCTATCACTCAACCCACCCGGGTGATCGAAAACCCCGGTGTTGGGCACCCGGCCCGTGGTGGGCTTCAAGGTACTGACCCCGCAAAAATGCGCCGGTATGCGCAGGCTGCCACCCGAATCGCTGCCCAGCCCCAGCGGCGAAAGGCCGGCCGCCACCGCAGCAGCTTCGCCACCGCTGCTGCCGCCGGGGCCATGGGACAGCGCATGGGGGTTACGGGTAGCGCCGTAGACCGGGTTATCGGTCACTCCACCGCCACCGCCCGGCGGGCAGTTGCTTTTACCCAAAAGAATGGCGCCGGCCGCTTTCATGCGCGTCACTGCAACAGCATCGTGCTGAGGACAATAATGAGCCCGATCAACCAGACCCGCTGCCGACACCACCCCACGGGTATCGAAAACATCTTTGACCGTGAAGGGAACGCCCTGCAACACGCCGCCATACTCGCCTTGGGCGATAGCACGATCAACCGCCCAAGCATCGGCCAACGCCGTATCGGCACAGACCTGCACCAGCGCGTTGACCGAGGGGTTGAGCGCCTCGATACGCGCAAGGTAAAAGCTGACGATGGCGGTGGAAGTAAACTTGCGCTGTTGAATCAGCGCTGCAAGCTCAGTTGCCGAATGATGTAGCAATGAATCTGAAAAAGACATTCGTGTGGGCCCCGTGCGCTCAAGTGCCCGAAGCATAACGCGAGCCTGTTGCCGGTTTACAGGGCCGTCTGGGTAAGCTGCCTCCCGCAATCGCGTAGGAAATATCCCAGACACCTCAACACTATAAAACCGAGAGCAGCGTGCCGCCCAGGAACAGCTGGTCCAGCCAGAACACTTGGTGCAGCAACACAATCACCCAGAACAGCACCTGATACGACACCTTGCGCGTCTTGTGGCGAAACACCTGCTGGGCAATCAGCGCCCCCGGCCAACCGCCCGCCAGCTCCACGGCATGCAGGATATTTTCGCGCACGCGCGGGCCTTCGGCTTGGGCCTTGCGTTTGTCGCCCCAGTACAGGAAAAACGCCACCACGCTGACCACGCCATAGGCGGCCAGCGGGATCAGCGTCTCGCCGCGATGCCACAACAGTGCCGCGCCAGTCAGCGGCGCGGCGCATAGCAAAACAAAGATGAACGCCTTCAAGCGCGGGTGTTGAATGCTCATGGCTTGACCGCCGTCCAGTCGATCCAGCCAAACTGCCAGGTCGCCAGGATCACCAGGCCAAACGCAATCCGATACCAGGCAAACGCCGCGTAACTGTGGCTGGCGATGAACTTGAGCAACGCCTTGACCGCAATCATCGCGAAGATGAACGAGGTGACAAAGCCGATAGCAAACACCGGCACGTCATCGGGCTGGAACAGGTGACGGTACTTGTAGCCCGAATACACGGCAGCGCCGACCATGGTCGGCATGGCCAGGAAGAATGAGAACTCGGTGGCGGTCTTGCGCGACAGGCCGAACAACAGGCCGCCGATAATGGTCGCGCCGGAGCGCGAAGTGCCTGGAATCATTGCCAGGCACTGGGCCACACCGACCTTGAGCGCGTCTTTCCAGGTGATCTCATCCACCGTTTCAGCGTGCACTGCATGTTGGCGGCGCTCGGCCCACAGCATGATCACCCCGCCCACCACCAGCGCGGTGGCCACCGTGATCGGGTTAAACAGGTAATGCTTGATCAGGTCGGCAAAAATCACCCCCAACACCACCGCCGGCAGCACTGCGATGATCAGGTTGACGGTAAAGCGCTGGGCGTTGCGCTGGGTCGGCAAGCCGATCACCACGTCGAGGATCTTGCGCCGAAACTCCCAGACCACCGCGAGGATCGCGCCCAGTTGAATAATGATGTTGAACGCTTCAAAGCGTTCTCCGCCGAAGCCGATCAAGTCGGCGACGATAATCTGATGCCCGGTGCTGGAGATCGGCAGGAACTCGGTCAGCCCCTCCACCACGCCAAGAATCAATGCCTGTATGGCGGTCCAAAAATCCATGTATCCCCCAAAGGTCATGCGCTGCGGCATGCCTTGTCTGTCTTTTTAATGTTCACTGACCACGTGCAATCGTGATGCGCTGCGGATTTTCACCAGCTGTGCGCAAAAATTTCGTGAAAAATCAGGGAGTACTCAGGTTTTTCGATTACAGGCCGAAAGCCTATCAGACAAGCTGGAATTGTCGATGCAGCACACAATTATAAAAAGCACGGAGTGACAGGACGATGAACAGTTTGCGCAGCATGTCGATCAGCCGCCGTCTTTGGCTGATCCTGATAGTCGCCGTGTTGATGCTGCTAACCTTGGGGCTGTTGATGCTAAAGCAGATCCATGGCGACAACGCCAGCAGACCCAGCACGTGGTGCAAACCGCCAGCGGCGTGCTGGCTTACTACCAGAACCTTGAAAAAAACGGCGTTCTCACCCGCGAGGCCGCGCAACAGCAAGCCCTCAGCGCAGTCCGTGGCTTGCGCTACGACCACGATGATTACTTCTGGATCAACGACCTGACGCCCGTGATGATCATGCACGCGGCCAACCCCAAGCTCGACGGCCAGAACCTCTCGGCCATCCGCGACCCGGACGGTTTTGCGGTGTTCAATGAATTTGTGCTCCTGGCCAAGGCCAAGGGCGCCGGCATCGTCAACTATCGCTGGCCCAAACCGGGCGCCGACGCGCCGGTGGAGAAGACCTCGTATATCCAACTGTTCGAGCCGTGGGGCTGGATTATCGGCTCGGGCGTGTACGTGGACGATGTGCAGGCCGAATTCACCGGCCAGGTGTGGAAAGCCTCGTTGATCGGCCTGGGCATTGCGCTGCTGATGGCGCTGTTGGTGATCCTGATCGCGCGCAGCATTGTGCATCCATTGCAGGCGGCGGTGAATGCCATGGGCAATATTGCCAGCGGCGAAAGCGACCTGACCCGCACCCTCGACACCCACGGGCGCGACGAGGCCACTCAATTGTCGCAGCACTTCAATAGCTTTACCGCCAAGCTGCGCCAGGTGGTCGGCCAATTACAGGAGTGTGCCAACGCGCTGGGCCAATCTTCCACGGAACTGGGCACCAATGCCAGCCAGGCCCACGACCGTAGCCAGCAACAATCCCAGCAGATGGAGCTGGTGGCTACCGCGATCAACGAAGTGACCTATGGCGTGCAGGACGTGGCAAAAAAATGCCGAGCATGCCGCCAGCGAAATGCGCGACGCCCAGGCCCAGGCGCAGCAGGGCCAGGTGAATATCGACGGCAGCCTGCAACAGATCGACCAGCTCTCCAGCACCATCAGCCAGGCCGTGGAGGTGATCCGCACGCTGTCCAGCGAAAGTACACAGATTGGTGGTGTGCTGGAAGTGATCCGTTCGATTGCCGACCAGACCAACTTGTTGGCCCTCAACGCCGCCATCGAGGCGGCGCGTGCCGGTGAACAGGGTCGCGGGTTTGCCGTGGTCGCCGATGAAGTGCGGCTGTTGGCCCAGCGCACGCAGAAATCCACCGCCGAAATCCAGGTGATGATTGAGCGCCTGCAAGGGCATTCGGAAGCAGCGGTCAAAGTGATCAGCGACAGCCACAGTGCCTCGCAACTGACCATTGAACAAGCTGGCCAGGCAGGTGCGAGCCTCACCGCCATTGGCCAGGCGTTGCGCAACCTCAATGGGCTGAATGCCTCGATCGCCAGCGCGACCTTGCAACAGGCGCACGTGGTGGAGGATATCAACCAGAACGTCACCCAGGCGGCGGGTTTGTCCCACAGCACGGCGCTGGCGGCGGAGCAGTCCAGTGTGGCGAGCGCGCATTTGCGTGGTTTGAGTGAGCAGCTTGGAGGGTTGTTGCGCCAGTTCAAGATCTAGCACTCATGCTCGTTCCCACGCTCCGCGTGGGAACGCCGCCACGGACGCTCTGCGTCCAGGCCTGACGCGGAGCGTCTGGGGATGCATTCCCACGCAGAGCGTGGGAACGAGCATTCCTCCGTCCCACCATCTTGGTTACAATCACCGCCCTCACCCACTCTCCCAAGGAACCGCCATGTCCGGGCTTGAATTGTTCGCCGCCGCCCTGGGGGTGATCGCTGTCTGGCTGACGGTCAAGCAAAACCCCTGGTGCTGGCCCATCGGCCTGGTAATGGTGCTGCTCTACACCTGGGTGTTCTTCGACGTAAAACTCTATTCCGACATGCTCCTGCAAGTGGTCTACGCCGCCCTGCAACTCTACGGCTGGTGGCAGTGGACCCGCGCCGGTGAGGTCGCGCAGGGTCGCCAGGTCACCAGCCTGGGCTGGTCCGCGATCATGGTCAGCCTCACCGTCGGTGCCGTGTTCAGTGGCCTGCTCGGCGCCGCCATGGCCCACTGGACCGATGCCGCGCAACCCTGGCTCGACGCCGCACTCACCGGTTTCAGCCTGGTGGCGCAAATGTGGATGGCGCAAAAGCGCGTGCAATGCTGGCCACTGTGGATCGCCGTGGACGTGATCTTCGTCGGCCTGTTCCTCTACAAAGGCCTCTACCTTACCGCCGCGCTGTATGCACTGTTCACCGCGATCGCCGTACAAGGCTGGCGTGAATGGCGCGCCGACCCGGCGTTGCACGCATGAAAGTGGTGGTACTGGCCGGCCCCGAATCCAGCGGCAAAAGCTGGCTGGCCGCGCAACTGCACGCCCGTTTCGGTGGGCTGATGGTGGGTGAATACGTGCGCTACTTCATCGACCATTACCAGCGCGACACTACCCTGGCGGACATCCCGGCCATCGCCCGTGGCCAACTGGCCTGGGAAGACGCTGCGCGCGCCGAGCAGCCTCGCCTGCTGATCCTCGACACCCACCTGCTGACCAACAAACTCTGGAGCCAGACCCTGTTCGGTGATTACCCGGCGTGGCTGGATGATGAGTTGCTGGCCCGCCATTACGACCTGCACCTGTTGCTGTCCCCCGAGGACGTGGAATGGAGCGCCGACGGCCAGCGCTGCCAGCCGGAACTGGCGGATCGCCGGGTGTTTTTCCAGGGCAGCCTGGACTGGATCGAACAGCATCAGCAACCCGCCCTGGTGATTCGTGGCGACTGGGAAGCACGCCGCGCCATAGCCTTTGAGGCGGTCGAGCAACTGCTTGCCCAGCCGTGCCGAGGACATCTTGCATGACCATCTCACTGCGTATCGCCATTGTCGGCGCCGGCCCCGGCGGTTTGACCTTGGCGCGTATCCTCCACCGCCACGGCGTGGCCGCCTGCGTATTCGAACGCGAACGCGGGCCTCTGGAACGCCCCCAGGGCGGCACCCTGGATCTGCATGTCGAATCCGGCCAACTGGCGCTGCAGCAGGCCGGGCTGGAAGACGCCTTCCGGCGTATCGCGCGCTATGAAGACCAAGGTGCGCGCCTGATGGATCAGCACGGCCATCTGCTGTTCGAAGCCCCCAACCCCGATGACGGCGAGCGCCCGGAAGTCGACCGCACCCAGTTGCGCCAGATCCTGCTGGATTCGCTGCCTGAAAGCTGTGTGAAATGGGGTGTGAACATCAATGACATCCGCCCGGCCGGTGTTGCACGCTGGACACTGCATCAAGGCGAGATCACCCACGGCCCCTTCGACCTGGTGGTCGGTGCCGATGGCGCCTGGTCCAAACTGCGCCCATTGCTCTCGCCCTACCTGCCGCAGTACAGCGGGCTGACGTTTATCGAATTCGGCATCGATGATGTCGACCGCCAACACCCGCACATTGCCACGCTGGTGGGGCGCGGCAGCCTGCAAGTGCAAGGCGGCGCCAAGTCGATCATCGTGCAGCGCAACGCCCATGCGCATCTGCGCGGGTATGCGATTTTTCGCGTGCCCACCGAGTGGGCAGCCGACCACCTCAGCCTGCCTGCACTCAAGGCTCAGTTTGCAGGCTGGCACCCGGACATTCTGGCGCTGTTTGAAGCGGCAAATGCAACCGTCCTGGCCAGGCACATCCACGCCCTGCCGGTGGGCCATCGCTGGGTCCACCGCCAGGGGTTGACGTTGATTGGGGATGCGGCGCACCTGATGTCGCCGTTTGGCGGCGAAGGCGTAAATGCCGCGATGCTCGATGCGGCCGAACTGGCCCAGCACCTGCTCCACACGCCTGACTGCTCAGCCGCAGTGCAGGCGTATGAAAACCACATGTTCGAACGGGTGATACCGGCAGCCCAGGGCAGCGCCGAGGGCGCCGCCATCCAGTTATCCCACGACAGCCTGGCGCTGTCCCTGGCCTTCCTGAATCAACACCTCACACCTCAGTAACCGAGCGACAACCCGGTATTGCGGCGTGGGTCGTTAGCCCCGTAGAAACGGTTGTTGCCCACGGGCTTGCCACCCAGCGAAGGCGCACCCACCAGGATCGCCGCCAAGTGGTTGGCATCCTGGGGGCCGGCAAACTTGTGGCCCCAGCTTTCGAGAATTTTCTGGGTGTCAGGGCTTACCGCGAAGGTTTCCAGGTTGGTGGTTTCAGGCATCCACTGCTGGTGGAAGCGTGGCGCGTCCACGGCTTCCTGGATGTTCATCTTGTAGTCGATGACATTGAGGATGGTCAGCAAGGTCGCGGTGATGATCCGGCTGCCGCCCGGCGTACCGACCACCATCACCGTCTTGCCATCCTTGGTGACGATGGTCGGGCTCATCGACGACAGCGGCGCCTTGCCCGGTGCGATGGCGTTGGCTTCGCCCTGCACCAGCCCGTACATGTTCGGCACACCGACCTTGACGGTGAAGTCGTCCATTTCATCGTTGAGGATCACCCCGGTCTTGCTCGCCATCACGCCGGCACCGAACCAGTCGTTGAGGGTGTAGGTCACGGACACCGCGTTACCCCACTTGTCGACGATCGAATAGTGCGTGGTGTTGTTGCCTTCATGGGGCGACACACCCGGCTTGATCGCCTGGGAATCACCCGCCTTCTGCGGCTCAATGGCGGCACGCAGCTTGGCGGCGTAGTCCTTGTCCAACAGGTGCGCGATAGGGTTCTTGACGAAATCCGGGTCACCCAGGTAGCTGTTACGGTCCACGTAAGCGTGACGCATCGCTTCGATCTGGTAGTGCAGGCCTTGGGCCGAGTGATAGCCGAGGTCGGCCATCGGGTAACCTTCGAGGATGTTCATGATCTGGCAGATCACCACACCGCCGGAGCTTGGCGGTGGCGCCGAGACCACGTGGTAGCCACGGTAGTCGCACTCGATGGGCGCCAGCTCGCGAGTCTTGTATTTGTCGAGGTCGGCCTGGGTGATGATGCCCTTGCCGGCCTGGCTGGAATCCACCAGCGCCTTGGCCACCCAGCCTTTATAAAAGCCGTCGGTGCCCTTGGCGGAGATTTCCTTGAGGGTCTTGGCCAGGTCTTTCTGCACCAGTTTCTGGCCGACCTGCATCGGTTGGCCGTTGTGCAGGAAGATTCCGCGCAGGTCTTTGTCTTTTTCGAACTCGCCGGTGGCGGTGTGCAGCAGGTCGATATCGCCCTGCTCCAGTTCAAAGCCGTTTTCGGCCAGTTTGATCGCCGGGGCAATCACCTGGGCGCGCTTGAGGGTGCCGTATTTGTTCAGCGCGGTTTCCATGCCGGACACGGTGCCGGGTACGCCGACGGCCAAGTGGCCTTTGGCGCTGAGGCCGTCGATCACCTTGCCGTCTTTGTCCAGGTACATGTCGGCAGTGGCCGCCAGCGGGGCTTTTTCACGGAAGTCGAGGAAGGTCTTGCGCCCGTCTGCCAGCTGCACGGTCATAAAGCCGCCGCCGCCGAGGTTGCCCGCTGCCGGGTACACCACGGCCAGCGCATAGCCCACGGCAACCGCCGCATCCACCGCGTTGCCGCCGGCCTTGAGTACATCCACGCCAACATGAGTGGCCAAATGCTGGGCGGTCACCACCATGCCGTTTTCACCGGCCACCGGGGCCTGTGAGGCGGCTTGCACGCCGTTGACCGTCAACACCAGCGCAGTGGCAATCAGGGTACGGCTGAAGGGTTGGTATTTCATCCATGGCTACTCTATTTATTGAGGTGCACCAAAATAGCCCGACTAGGATCCAATCCCCAGCGCAATGGCGTTTTTATTACAGAACTTGTCGGTCATAGAACGGGCACGAAAAAGCCCATGCTATATTTCGCGCCCAGACTGGCGGCAAGGCGCTTTGTGATGGCGATCAAGAAGACCGGAATTCGAACGCAACAGGCCGACCAGACACGTGCGCGCATCTTGCAGGCGGCCGTCAAGGTGTTCACTCGCGACGGCTATTCCGGTGGGCGCGTCGACACTATTTCCAAGGCCGCCGACTCCAACGACCGCATGCTTTATTACTATTTCGGCAGCAAGGAACACCTGTTCGTCTGTGTGCTGGAACATGTCTATGAACAGTTCAATAAGGCCGAAAGCAAACTCAAGCTGGACCTGGGAGACCCCGTGCAAGCCTTGCGCGAACGGGTGGCATTTATCTGGAGCTACTACGTCAAGCACCCCGAGTTCGTGGCGATCCTGAGCATCGAGAATCTGCACCAGGGCAAGCATGCCCAGCAGTCCGGCGAAATGCGCAGGCTGTCGGGCGAAGCGGTTGGCGTGTTGCGCCCGATCATCGAAGCCGGCCAGGCCCAAGGTGTGTTTCGCCAGGACATCGACCTCAAGCACGTGTATTTGATGATTGCCTCGCTCTGCTACTTCTACAACTCCAACCGCCACACGCTCAGTTCGTTCCTGGGTGAAGACTTGGGGGATAAGGAGCATCAGCAGGATTGGCTGGGGTTTATCAGTGACTTGGTGCTGCGTGGTGTAACGCCGATTCCACTGTAGCAACCGGCTCATCCTGTGGGAGCTGGCTTGCCTGCGATGGCCATAGGTATCTACACAACTTTTGAAGGCAGCCAATTTCTCCTGTGGCGAGCAGGCTTGTCGAATCGTCGCACCGCCTGCGTTGGGCTGCGAAGCAGCCCCAAACCCAGTCGCTGAGTTCTTTCAGGAAAAATGCAGTGCCTTTACTGGGGCCGCTTCGCAGCCCAACGCAGGGCAAGCCTGCTCGCCACAACAGCCCACTTACAACAGACTTCGTGTTAACCGGTTGTGTAGATGCCTACGCTGCGATGGCGGTCTTTTGGTGTACATATCCGTCACCGCAGCAACGGATATACACCCATAGCCCCTCTCAAAAGCACCACCGAAACAAATAAAACAATCCCATGCTCAACAGCACCGTAATCAACACGCTACGCGTCCAAAACATCAAGGCCACCGCGCAGACTCCCGCCAGCAAGTAAGGATTCGTCGGGCTCAAATTCAGCGTGTGATCAGCGAGAAAAATAATCGGCCCGCAGATCGCCGTCAGCATGCCCGGCACCGCAAACCCCAGGAACTCCCGCGCCCCCCGATTAAGCCGTACCGGCAGGCGCGGCTCGATAAACAGGTATCGGTTAAGGAAAACCACCAGCCCCATGGCCACAATCATGATGTAGATCACTTCTGCCCTACCCCCAGCCGCTTGCAGGCAAACCCCGCAC